>JBBQIU010000083.1:0-8721 GCA_038325245.1 Verrucomicrobiota bacterium | reverse complement strand
CAGCACCCACAAATTCTGCTACAGAGCCATTTCTTCATGCGACAGGACCTTGTCGTAGATGGCGGGTTCATCGATGTCGCCTTCAAAGAAGTAGTTGCCGGGGCCTTCGGACGCCCCGCCGCCAATCCGGAGCGGGGTCTGGTCGTTGACCGCGAAGGCCGTGGTGGAGGTGCCGACGAGCAATCCGTTCACATAGAACCGCTTCGTCGTGCCGTCATAGATCGCGGCGAGATGCGTCCATGCGTTCGGTGTGACGGCCGGGCCGGGGATGCTGTCCCAGCCCGAGGTGTCCCCCTTGCCCGTCCAGAATTGCCAGGTATTGCCCGGCTCGGCGTAGAAGATGTAGCCCCGTTGAGGACCATCCGCGCGCGACGTCAGAGGAGAACGGTAGTTTCCGGCGCCCCCCGTGACACGAGCCCAGATTTCGATCGTGAAGTTCGGCGGATTGAGAGTTTCTGACCATTCCACGTCAACCTTCTGGAGAAGGGAACTGGCGAAGTTGGCGGCCGTGTTGGCGTCGCCGGTGATGGCGCCCGGAACCCCGGCGGTCACGCCTTCAAGGTAGAGGCCGTCGCTGGTCCCTATCTCGTCGTCGGCGAGTTCAGCCCCGGCGGATTCGCCGAGGCGCCAGTAGGCGACGGGGGCGGCGGCTTTGACAAGGTCCTGGTAGGGCTGGGTGGGCAGTGTGGGAATGACCAGATTGGCTGGGTCGCTCGTGACGGTTCCCCCGGCATTGCTGACGACGACGCGGTAGGCGCCGACGTTGGCGGAAGTGACATTGGAGATGGTGAGTAAGGAACCCGTGGCCCCGGTGATGTCCTGATCGTTGAAGCGCCATTGATACTGGAGGGGAACTCCACCGGAGGCGGAGGCGCTGAACCGGACGGTCGCTCCGGGCGGGGCGGCCTGGGTGACGGGTTGGGAGGTGATGGCGGGCGGGGTCGTGAGGGGGTAGCCGGCGACGTAATGCGCGAGGATGCGCTCCTCACTCAGGGCCTTGTCGAAGAAGGCCACCTCATCGACGTCGCCCTCGAAGAAGAAGGCGCCATCGCCCTCGCTGGCGCCGGCGCCGATTCGGAGTGGACTCGAGTCATTCGGTGTGAATGCGACGGTCTGCTGCGCGGCCAGGACGCCGTTCACATAGAAGAAGAGGTTGGTTCCATCATAGACGCCGACCAGGTGCGCGTAGGCATTGAGGGCGACGGCCGGGCCTGGAAGGGAAGACCATCCCACCTGCTCACCCGTGCCGGTCCAGAACTGCCAGGTGTTTCCGGGCTCGGCGTAAAAGATATAGCCGCGCTGCGGGAAATCGGCGCGGGAGGTCAGCGGGGAACGATGGACGCCGGCGCCTCCGGTAACCCTGGCCCAGCATTCAATAGTGAAGACGGGGCTGTTAAAGGCATCGCTCCAAGGCACGTCGATCTTCGTCTGAAGTTCCGTGCTGAACCCGGCGGCGGTGTCGGTGTCGCCGGCCGGGGCGCCCGCGCGTCTCAGGAGGACACCATTAAGCAGAGTGCCATCATTATTGCCGATCGCGTCCTCCGCGATCTCGCCCGTGGACTCGCCGAGGCGCCAGTAGGCGGTGGGAGTGTCCTGCCGGACCGTGGCCGTGTATGAGACGACGGCCGGTGCTGGGAGTTGAAGCGTGGCCGGTTCGCTTTCGGTGACACCGGCGGGATTCGTCACGGTGACCTTGTAGGCTCCGAGGTTGGCTGCCTGGACGTTGGTGACGGTCAGGGTGGCGTTGGTGGCGTTGGCGATGGCCTGATCATTGAACTGCCATTGGTAGCCAAAGGTGGTGCTGCCGGTCGCGGCGACCGAGAACGTCACGGTGGATGCAGGCAGAACGGTCCGGTTACGGGGCTGGGTGGTGATCAAGGGCTTGCTGGCGTCGGCGACATCGAGGGTCACCGGATCACTGCCAATTTCCCCGGCGGCGTTCCTTGCGACGACGGTGTAAGTGCCGCTGTCCCCCGGTTGGAGGTCCGAAAGGTTCAGGGTGGAACCTGTGGCGCCCGAGATGTCGGCGTCGTTTCTCTTCCACTGATAGGTGATGGGGAGGCTGCCCACGGCGATGGCGACGAGGCTGACACTTTCGCCCCTGAACCGGTTGGCCGGCGCGGGTTGAACCGCCAGGGTGGGCGCCACGTCGGCGGCGGGGTCAGACCCGGAACCCACCTTGAAATGGGCGGTCACTCGATCTGAGGGCAACACCTTGCTGTAGACCGCGACCTCGTCGACGTCGCCGACGAAGAAGAAGTCACCGACGGAACTCTCGGTGGCGCTGGCTCCGATGCGCAGGACGCGGGCGCCGTTGGGTGCGAAGCGGGACTGATTGGCGCCGACGAGCACGCCGTTCACATAGAAGAGCTTATTGGTGCCGTCGAAAGTGCCGACGAGGTGAGCCCAGACGTCGGGATCGGCGATGGCCCCGCCGACGACATTCCAGCCGACCTGTTCCCCGGTTCCGGTCCAGAACTGCCAGTTATTGGAGGGATCGCAGTAGAAGATGAAGCCCCGCTGGGGCGAGTCATCGCGGGAAGCCAAGGGAGATCGGTAACCGGCGGAATCGCTGCTCACCCTGGTCCAGGCCTCGATGGTGAAGGCGGTGGGGTTGAGTTCGGCGGCGTAAGGGATCTGAACCTTTGACTGATCCCCGGCAAAATAGGCGGAGGTGTCGGGGTCGGACGTGAGGGCGCCTTCGCCGCCGAAGACGACAGTGTTGATGAGTTCGCCATTGCCGGTGGCGCCGAGTGAGCCGGCGTTGACGGCGACGGTGGCATCGGAGGCCTCGCCGAGTCGCCAGTAGCCAAGGGGCTGGTCGGTCAGGATTTCGTCACGATAGGCCGCGTGGGCGGCGAGCACGGACCACAGGAACAGGCAGGTTGCCAGGGATCGTTTCATGATTTGGATCGGGGTTATTAGGGGAAGCGGGCGGGTTCGAACTGGACGGACGCGGCTTCGAACAATTGCTTCTGGAATTCGGGTAGCTTGGCCTGGGTGGCTTCCAGTTCGAGCCGAAGCTTGATTTGGTCGGCGAGTTTCTCGTAGGGGGTCTGCTCTCCCGGAAGCCGTTCGAGGATCTTGACGACGTGAAAGGCGTAAGGCGTTGTGACGACGTCGCTCACCTGTTTGGGGGTCAGTCCCAGCATGGCGACTTCGAATTCGGGCACCATTTTGCCGACGGGAAAGACGTACTCGCCCCCGCGTTCGCGCCCGGCGGGATCATCGGAGTACTGTTTCACGAGGGCGGCGAAATCCTCGCCCTTGCGGGCGCGCTCAACCAGTTGGCCGGCGAGGTTCTTTTTTTCGGCCTTCTCGGTTTCGGTCAGGGCCGTACCGCCGGGACCGCGCAGGGAGAGGACGATCTGGAGAAGGCGCAGGCGCTCGGGCTGGCGGAGATCGGCCGCGTTCTGGTCGTAAAACTCCTTTATTTTCTCGGGGGTCACTCCCAGCTGGGGACGCAACTCCCGGTCCATGACCTCCTCGCAGGTGGCGCGCTCGAGCAGTTGGGCATCGAAGGCAGAGGGTGAAAGTCCTGCGGCACGGATCTGGGCTTCGAATCGGGCGTCCGATTTGGCGCGGGCGCGCTCCTCGGCGAGGATCTTGGTGACCTTCTCCCTGGCCTTGGACTTGTCGGAGTCGGTGGCTTTGCTGATGAGGATCTCGGTCAGGACGAGCTTTTCGAGAAGTTGCCGTTCGAAGACCGGACGTTGCGCCTCGGAGAACGTCCGCCCCTGCGCGGCCATGGCGCCCCGGAGATTGATGAAGGCATCGTCCAATTCCGATTGGGTGACCTCAACCCCCTTCCCGCGCGCCAAAACCTGGGAGTTGGCATCGATCGTGCCAAGGGGAAGGGAGGCAAGGGCCAGGAGGGCGAGAAATTTCCGGAAAGCAGGGTACATGGTGGGTGGGGGAGGACGTCCGGCTAGAGATTCACAACCCGGGCGCTGGTAATGTCGGGGTCGGCAACCAGTTCGACAATCGCTGCGGGGGGCGGCGCGCTGTCGAGGTTGAGGACGGTGAGGGCCTGGCCGCCTTCGCGGTCCCGGCTAAGGGTCATGCTCGCGATATTGACCTGATGGCGGCCGAGCAACGTGCCGAGGTGACCCACGATGCCGGGCCGATCCCTGTTCCTTACGAGCAGCAAGGTGCCCCCAATGGGGATTTCCGTAGGCGTGCTGAACAGCCGCACGATGCGGGGGTTGTCGGGCGAGCCGAAGAACGTTCCACCGGCCGACGTTTTTGCGTCACCGGAGTAGACGGCGACATGGAGCCACTCGTTGAAAGTGACCGGTTCGTCGGAGCGCTTCTCCTCGACGACGAGTCCGCGGTTGGCGGCGACGGCGCGGACGTTCACGTCATTGAGTTCCGAACCCGAACTGGGTTCGAGAAGACCTCGAAGGATGGCGCGGGTGACGGGGTCGGTGGCGGGAAGTTCCCGGGCTTTGCCGCCGTAGGTGATGTAAACGCGGTCGAGTTGCTTGGGGGCGAGCTGGCCCAGAAGGCGGCCGATCTTTTCGCCCAGGAGCAGGTAGGGGCGAATGATGGCGTAGGTCTTGGCGTCGAGTGCGGGAAGATTGACGGCGTTGCGAACCTCGCCGTTGAGCAGGAAGTCGCTGATGGCGTCGGCGACTTCAATGCCGACGTTTTCCTGGGCTTCGTCGGTGCTGGCGCCGAGGTGGGGGGTCATGATGACCTGCGGCAGGTCACGCAAGGGGAAGTCCGCGGGTGGCGGTTCGGTCTCGAAGACGTCGAGGGCGGCGGCGCCAACCTGGCCGCTCTGGAGAGCGGCGAGAAGGTCGGCCTCGGCGATGATGCCGCCGCGGGCGCAATTCAGGAGGCGGACGCCCTTCTTCATCTTGGCGATGGCAGCGGCATTGATCATGCCCCGTGTCTCCTCGGTCATGGGCATGTGGACCGTGATGAAGTCGGCGCTGGCGAAGACGTCGTCGAGGGAGGCGAGGCGGACGTCGAGGGCCTGGGCCTTGGCGTTGGAAAGGTAGGGATCGTAGGCGAAGACGGTCATGCCGAAGGCGCGGGCGCGACGGGCGACTTCGGCGCCGATGCGGCCCATTCCCAGGACTCCGAGCGTTTTTCCGTGGAGCTCGGTTCCTGAGAAGGCCTTGCGGTTCCATTCGCCGGCACGCATGGACGCGCTGGCCTGCGGAATCTTGCGGGCCATCGAGAGGAGCATCGAGAAGGTCAATTCCGCGGTCGAGATGGTGTTTCCCGCCGGGGTGTTCATGACGACAACCCCGCGAGCGGTCGCCGCGTCGACATCAACGTTGTCGACGCCCACACCGGCGCGTCCGACGACCTTGAGCAAGGGGGCGGCGTCGATGACGGCGCGGGTGATCCGGGTTTCGGACCGGACGATCAAGGCGACGGCATCACGGACACGCGGGAGCAACTCAGCCTCGGACAATTTCTTTCCGATCACCTCCACCTGAAACTCGGCGTGCTCCTGCAGACGAGCTATTCCCCTGGGTGACACCGGGTCGCAGACGACAATCTTCATAACAAAGGAGGGGACTCTAGGAGTCGGTGGGGTGTCGGTCAAACGGCGTCTGGGAAGGTGTGTGGCAGAATCAAGGCAGGGCTTGCGCCCTGCCTTGGGTTGGGGACGTCGGAACCTGCCTGGGGCTGTTAGTTGGTGACCTCCTCTTTCGTGCCGATCGGCTTCGCGGCGGCGCCTTCGGGATTGTTCGCATCCGGCTTGGGCCCGATGCGAATCAGGACGGCTTCCTCGCGGCCCTCGGCATTCTTTCGGAGCGTGCCGCCGACCACTTCACCGGCCTTCAGGTCTTCGGGGACGGCCGGTTGGCCGAGTTTGGTCAGGCGGGTTTGGGCGGTCAGGTGAACGACGCGCTGAGTCGTCCTCCCTGCGAGTTTGAGTGCCTGGGCGGCGGCATCAAAGGACGCCACTTTTCCACGGAACGGGTAGGTCTCCCGTTTGGTGCCTGGTGCGACATTCCCAGACCGCGCCGGTCCGGCCGGGTCGGTCTGGGGGGTTACGGCCTTCTCAGGCCCCGTTTCGACGGCACTCATGCGAAGTGAAGTGCCTGTGACTGCGGCGGCCACGGCGAGGGTGGTCAGCCAGCAACGTACTTGTTTGGTCATTTTTTCCTCCTTGGCGCGGAAGAAATATCCGCGCGCGATCGCCCTGTACCAACGCAGCCTTCGCACCGTCAAAAGCGATCCGGGAATAGTTTCCGGGCTGTAAGATCACGCGGGAAAGTCGCGTTTTACCAGGGGGACAGGTTCACGCATCCCCCGAGGAGCGGAAAACGGGCGAGGCGTTGTCGTCTCATTCTCCGCCCTGAATCACCGCGCCGCCACCGCATTGAGGGCGTCGAAGAATCCGTTGAGATGCCGAAGCGCCAGCGTTCGACCTGCCTCGTCCACGTCGCCGCCGAGCATCAGGGCTTCGACCTCGTCCCGGCGTGAGACGAAACGTTCACGCCCGGCCGCGAAGGCTGATTCGCCCACGCCTTCCCGAAGTTGCTCGACCTCGTACCGGACCCGACGTTCCACGTCGTCGAGTTCCGGGTGGTAGTTCGGCGGCTCGTTGGAGAGGACCCTTCCAGAGACCCACGAGGCGAGGTCGAAGTCACCTACCACGGGGAGCAAGGCACCGTCCGCCTTCTCGATCACGTCGATGTTCCACAGGTCGTCCCCCTTTTCGGACAGCACATAGTCCCAGTTCCCGAGCAGGGCGTGAAAGAGATGGAGGTCGGTGATGAGCTGGCGGTCGAAGCGGGCATCGCGGATCGCTTCGATTTCTTCGTCGGTCAGGGAGCGTCCGCCGAGTCGCTCCCCGAGCACCTCGGCGTCCTCGAGAATCATCGCTTGACGCGTGACGTGCCAGCCGCCGGGTTGTTCGGGGTCTCCGATGCTGGTGTCCCTGTATTCGATGCGCGCACGGCGGACACGTGGAGCTGTGAACCCGAACGCGTCGAGCACCTCGTAGGCGAGCGCCTCACGGAACGTCGCCGTCTCGTCGCGCAGTCGCCCGACCGTGCCGGAGCCGCCCTCGGCGCAATGGGTGCCGACCTTGATCTCCCGGGCATCAGCGAATGGCGTGCCCTCACGATCCTTCTTCGAGACCTTCAATTTCAGCTTCGGGAACGGACACTCCTGAAGGCTGGAATTGCCGCGGACCCGGAGCGTCGCGGGCAGTTCAAAGTCGCCCATCGTCACGGCGCCGCCGAAGTACGGTTTTTCACGAAGGGGCGGGAAGATGCCGTCCGGCATGCCCGCGAACGCGAGGTTGAAATGGGGCTGGAACGGACCCGTCAGCGTCCACTCCAGGACCGTTCGAGAGGAAAAGACGCTGTCGGCGCCGGCGGCCTGGGCCTGGTAGAAGCGCGGGGCGGTTCCTGCGGGACCGACGACGTAGGGGCTGGCGGCGCCCGAAACGTGGGTCCAGGGGCCGTGGAGGGTCGGGGCGGAGACCAAGACTCCCGAGAAGGTGATACGGATCCATCCTCCATCGCGGGCTATGGAGAGCGCCCCTGGCGTGGGCTGCGTGCTCACGGCCCATGAACCTGACGGCGCGGGGTCGCCGGGCGGGACGCCTGTCGCTACGAACGGGCGCTTCATCGAGGGGGAAAGGGCGGCGGCGCTGGGCTGGGCAAGTTCTGCAGGCGAGGGGCGAAGGTCGGCGACCGTCGTCGCCCCGGCGGGTGCGAAGGCGCCCAGTCCTGCCATGGCGATAAATCCCCAGGCGCCTGTTTGTTGGTTCATGAATTTCCTCCGATTGGACAATTCGTTCATGAGGGACCGTACCTGCCTGATTTGGCTTCGCCATGCCCCGTTCGGGGGAGGTCGAAGATTTCCTCTAAGAAACCTTCGCCAGAACCGTTATCCACGCGAAGGCCCACGGGGGTCGAGACATTGGTAGGGTGGCCTATTCGGTGGCAACGGTGATGCCGCGGGCGCGGGCAAGCTGCAGGGCTTCGGGAAGGTCGACGACCTGAAGGATGTTGATATAGTCCGGTCCGCCCTGGAACGATTCCGGAAGGCTGGGGAACCGGGCGACCTGGACCTGGGGTAGGAAGAGAGAGGCGAGCAGGGCGTTGACGGCCATGGGACCGGAGGCGTGGAGTTCGACGGGAACGGCCCGAAAGCGGCCCTCTGTGACGGCATTGACGGCATTGACGATGTCCCAGACGCGCATGCCATCCAGGGTCTGGCCGAGGAGCATGAAGCGGCGGCGGATCTGGATCTGCTTTCGCTCGTCACCCGGCCATTGGCTTGGGCCCAGGCCGCGAGGGGCAAACCAGGCAAGGGCGGTGCCCGGCGCGAGTGCGTCGGCAAAGGCGGCGGGCCCATGGTGGCGAAGGAGCGAGTCCCGTTCCGCCCACTCGGCGTGGTCGACGATGCGGATCACCAAGCGGTCCGGGGTTCGGCGACCACGCGTGAGCAGTTGCAGTTCAAGAGGGACGTGCGGCTGGCTTTGAAAGCTCCAGGAGGAGAGGTGCAGGTTTCCTTCCCGCTTTTCCTGCGCGAGGCGGAATTCAGGGTGGGGAGATTGATCGGGCCACCCGGCAAAGGAGCGTTCCTTGAGGCGACTCAGGATGGCGTCCGGGTCCGATGGCGTCGCGGCCTTTCGCGCCGCGGGAGTCGTGGCGGGGCCGAACCATTCGGCGGCGGTGGTGTTGCGCTGATCGGCGGGGAGTTTGTCGAAGACGCGCAAATCGAGAGGGGAAAAGAGGC
>JBBQIU010000082.1:0-8731 GCA_038325245.1 Verrucomicrobiota bacterium | reverse complement strand
ATCCCCGATGCCGTCGGCGAGCAACGCGCCGATGACGACCGACGCCTGGAGAAGCGCGGCCTCAGGGGATAGGGGAACCGGCCCGAAACCCAGGCAATCCTTTAGGAGGATCGGATTGCGGCGGCCCATCCGCTTCAATCGATCGGCGAGAAGACGGAAAGCCGCCACGGGCGGCAGCGGAAGATCGTCCCGGACGGTGACCCACTGCGTGTCGCAGGCGACGGAGAAATCCTCCCGGGGATCGACTTCCTGAAGGACGACGTCCTCGTAGACCGCCTCGGGGCGCACATCGGCTTTGGCGGGGATACTGGGGGCGACCTTGTCCCACGTGGCGCGGGTCACGACGACGCGCACGACGTGTTCGCCGCCGCCGGGGATCCCGGGCCCAAGTTCCGAGGCGACCGAGTGGCGTCGCGTGTAGGTGAAGGGATCGAAGGGAATGGAGTCCCTGGGAACGGCGGGAATCGGGGGCAAGGCGTGAGACGTGAGAGCGCCGACCTGCGCCAGCAAATCCCGGCAGACAGGAATCTCCCGTGGACTGTCCTCGGTAAGACTGACACGGATCGTGTCTCCGAGACCGTCCGCGAGCAGGGATCCGATTCCGATGGCAGACTTGATCCGTCCATCCTCGCCCTCGCCCGCTTCGGTCACGCCGAGGTGGATGGGGTAGTTCCAATCGGGCCCCAGGTCGGCGAGCCGCGCGACGAGAAGTCGGTAGCACTCGATCATGACCTTCGGATTGGAAGCCTTCATGGAGAACACGAAATTGTGGAACTCCTGGCGCCGGCAAACGCGGGCGAACTCGAGGGCGCTTTCCACCATTCCAGCGGGGGAATCGCCCCAGCGATTCATGATGCGATCGCTGAGGGAACCGTGGTTGGTGCCAATGCGCATTGATCGTCCGAGTCGCCGGCATTCCTCCACCAGGGGTAGGAACGCCTCCTCCATGCGCGCCACCTCGGCAGCATAGGCTTCGTCGGTGTATTCCTTCACCGCGAACTTCTTCTTGTCGGCGTAGTTGCCGGGGTTGACGCGGATTTTCTCGACCCACTTCACGGCTTCCAGTGCCGCATCCGGTTTGAAATGAATGTCGGCGACGATGGGAACCCAGCAGTCGACGGCTCGGAGGCGGGCGACGATGTGCTCGAGGTTGGCCGCGTCCTTAACAGTCGGTGCGGTGATCCGGACGATCTGGCAGCCGACCTTGACGAGGTCCAGGGATTCGCGGACGCAGGCGGCGGTGTCCATGGTATCGCAGGTGATCATGGACTGAACCACGACGGGGTGATTGCCGCCGATGATGACGCCCCCACGGGAGGGATTGCCGACGTTCACCTCGCGCGCAGAGCGGCGATGGAGAGCGTAGATGGAGTCGCAGTAGCGCATGCGGCGGAGGGTGAGGACGGGTCACTTCCCTGCGGGTTTGGCCTCGAACTTCATGATGGGTTCGCTCTCGCGGGTGATGAGGTCCTGGGCGTCAAAGAACGTGACGTAAAGCATGAATCCG
This sequence comes from Verrucomicrobiota bacterium, assembly GCA_038325245.1. Classification (GTDB taxonomy): domain Bacteria; phylum Verrucomicrobiota; class Verrucomicrobiia; order Limisphaerales; family CAIMTB01; genus CAIMTB01. The sequence goes on along the minus strand of JBBQIU010000082.1, from coordinate 7,224 downwards.
ATGACAAGGCTGGCGAAGGCGTACTGGATATAGGCGAGGATGCGGGCGTTCAGGGGGCGCCGGCGCACCCACTCGATCATGGCGAGGACGATATGGCCGCCGTCGAGGATGGGAACGGGAAGGAGGTTCAGGAGGCCGAGGTTCACGTTGAGGATGACGCTGAACCAAAGGGCCTGGCGCCAGCCCTGTTCGTTCTCAAAGAGGATGTAGTAGATCCGGACGATCTGAACGGGGCCTGCCATGTGCTGGAGCTTGATGTCGGACTTCCTGGAGAGGAGGGCATCGAACGTATTGACGATCGCCATCATCGAGAGCCGGAGTTGCTCGATGGGTCCTGGATGGACGACGTGAAACTTCCCGAACTCATCGTAGACAATCCCCATGTCGCTGTCCCATTGGACGCCGATGCGCGGCGAGGAGTCGCCGACGGGGATGGCGGGTGTGACCTTGGCTTCCACGGTCTCCCCGTTTCGGTCCAGGGTGAACACCAGTTCCCGGGTGCCGCCATTTCGGATGTGTTCGCCGAACTCCTCCGCAACGCGAAAACTCTGGCCATCGACAGCGACGACACGATCCCCTGCGCGAAAGTCCCCGGTTTCGGCGGGACTGCCTGGAACGACGACGCCGACGACGGCACCCCGGGGTTGAAACGGAAGCTCGAGGGTCTGGTCTTTGCGTTGAACGGTGAGGGTCAACGGGACACGCGGGTTCTTGCGGGCGAAATCGGAGATTCCGAGAGGACTGTACAGACGGTTGCCGTTGACGTGGGTGATGAGGTCGTTGGGTTGGAGACCGGCTTCGTCGGCGGCACTCCCCGGGGTGGCGGCGGCGACCATCGGGGTTTCCGCGGACATCATCTGCAATTGGCGGTGGGAGCGTAGTTGCCAGGCCTTTCGTTCAGGGATCAGGGGCGTGGCGACGGACTCGAGCGTTTGGCCGTCGCGTTCGTATTGGACCCGGATGGTTTCGCCTTCGCTGCGGACGATTCGCCAGGTCACGCTGTCGGCGCTGATGCCTCCCCAGCGCGAGACGGGTTGATCGTCGATGGAGAGAATGCGATCACCGGTTCGCAGGCCGGCCTTTTCAGCGGGGGAATCGGGGAGGACGTAACCGATGGTGGTGGTGGCTTCGGCTTCGCTAACCGGGCGTCCGATCACCCAAACCACCACGGCGAATATCGCCGCAAGGCCCAGGCTGAAGATAGGCCCCGCCACGGCGACGATGATTTTGTCGAGGGGTGTGATGGGGGGGAGTTGGGACGAGGCGAACTCGGACCGGCCTTCGACGGCCTCCATGGGGGCGAGCTGGGGCAGAGCGACGAAGCCGCCGAAAGGGATGGAGCCCCAGCTATACCAGATCCCATTGATCTTCTTCTGCCAGATGGGTTTCCCGAACCAGATCCCGAACCGCTCGACGACCAGGCCGCGCCAGCGAGCCGCCAGGAAGTGTCCCAGCTCATGGACCACGATCATCAGGTTAAAGAAGAGGAGGACCTCCAACAGGATGACGATGATTTTAAGTATCTCCATAAAACGGGTGAAGCGCCGCCCCGACGCGGCGCTGCGTCAGTATAGGCCGCGAAAAAGAGGTGGCAATGCCGGCGAGTCAGGCTGGAACGTGAAGCGAGGATTCCGGGACGTGGAGGCGCACGGGAATACCGAGGGCCGCCATGCGCTCTTTGGCCTGGCTGACTGTGAACTCGCCGCTGTGGAAAATTCCCGCGGCAAGGGCGGCATCCGCCTTGGCGACGAGCAGAACCTCGGCCATGTGGTCGACGTTGCCCGCTCCGCCGCTGGCGACGACAGGGACAGGGACGGCCTCGGCAACCCTCCGGGTGATCTCCAGATCGTACCCGGATTTCATTCCGTCCCCGTCGATGCTGTTCAGGACGATCTCTCCGGCGCCCAGTTCACAGGCCCGAATGGCCCAGGCGACGGCCTCCAATTGCGCCGCCTCCCGGCCGCCCTTCAGGAAGACCTCCCATGTGTCGGGACCCGTTCGCTTCGTGTCGATGGAGACAACGATGCACTGGCTCCCGAATTTGACCGCTCCGGCCCGAATCAGGTCGGGCTCTCGGATGGCGGAGGAATTGATGCTAATCTTGTCCGCGCCGGCTCGAAGCATCGTCCACATGTCATCGACGGTTCGGATGCCGCCTCCGACGGTCAGCGGCATGAAGCATTGGTCCGCAACGCGTTCGATCACGGAGACCATCGAGGCACGACCGTGGGCGGATGCGGTGATGTCATAGAACACGAGTTCATCCGCGCCTTGGTCGTTGTAACGGAGGGCGAGGGCGACGGGATCGCCGACGTTGCGCAAGCCTCCGGCTTCCGCACGGCCGAATTGTTGGCCACGAGTGACGTGGCCATCGTGGACGTCGAGGCAGGGGATGACGCGCTTCGCGAGCATGGCAGGAGGGTTTAGCCGGATTTGGACAAGCATGGCGACGCTGAATCGCGGAAGCGCAAGGAGAAGGATCCACTCCGTTCGTGACAGAGGGGATCCGGACGTGGCAGGCGAAGGGGCGTGGAAACGCCGGCATTGGCTGAGGTGCTCGTGACGCTGGGTTGTCCGGTGGCGAAGTCGATGGAGATGGCCATCCAACTCGAGAAGCGGGCCTCCCAGTTGGAGGTGGAGCGTGGATGGACGAGAGAGCGAGCGGTGGTGCACCTGCTAGAGCTCATGCGAGGGGGTTGGGCAGCCAGGGAACGTGGCGTGTGAAGGGTTCGGAAGACGATGAGACGACGAAGTTTATGATTCAGCCCTGGCCGTTGCAGCGATCCGAACCCTTGGGAGATTTTCGCATCTTCCGTATGCGTCGCGACTGGCGGCGCTCCCCCAGGACCGGGAAGGAACACGACTTCTTCGTCATGGACGCACCGGATTGGGTGAACGTGGTCGCCCTGACCCGGGACGGACAGGCGGTATTGGTGGAGCAATTCCGGCATGGGACCGCGTCGATTGATCTGGAAGTGCCAGGTGGCGTGATGGATTGGACGGATGCCTCGCCAGTGGAAACCGCCATCCGGGAATTGCGGGAAGAGACCGGATACCAGGGAACGAATGCCCGCGTCCTGGGAACGATCGCTCCCAATCCCGCGATTCAGGCCAACACCTGCCATACCGTTCTCGTCGAAAACTGCGTCGGGGGAGCCGGGGTTGATTTCGACCCGGGTGAAGATATCCAGACCCTTCTGGTGCCGGCGGATGGCTTGGTGGCGCTGGTTGCGGAAGGGCGGATTCGACATGCTCTGGTGGCGGTGGCCATTTTCCATTTTGAACTGTGGCGCAAGGGAAGCCGGTCGTAACCGATTCGGCACCTGGAACCGGATCGAGCGTCCCCTTTACCATATGATGAGGGAGATTCGGGGCTTGACGCATTAGCCAGATGTTTTAGGTAATCTCCTCATGCTATTGACACAGTATGCAACTTTCGTACGAAACGGTTGCATCGCAGGTCTTTTGCTGGGTTCCGCCGGGGCTCAGGGATCGGTCCTTCTCAGTCTCGAACTGATGGCGGAGACCGGTTCGTCGTCCGTGGAGTACTATTTGGCCTTTCCGGCGCTGACGGATTTTAACGCGGGAAGCCCGGATTCGGCGATTAGCCGCCAGGTCATCATCTCGTCCCCTGACGGCGCACATTCGGGATATTTGAATCATGAGCAGGGCTGGGGGTCTTCGAGTTCGCACATCGCCAGTGCGGAGGCGCTCTCAGACGGCTTGACGGGCACTTGGACATTGCTTGACTACGCGGGAACGGCCGAGGAGCGGGAATACCGGTTTGAGGTCGACCTCGGGAGTGTGTTGAGCGGGGGAATCCCGTTTACGCGCGTCAACTCACCCGTGCATGGGAGTCTGGTCAGTTACGAGAATCCGACGTTTACCTGGTCCGGGCCCACCGATTTTGAGTCGCAGTATGTGACCCTCTACGAAAGGAACCTGGATGGTAGCTACGCGGGTCTGGTGGCCTCCGAGTTTCTTGGCGACGCGGCCACAGAGGAATGGACGCCTGGAGTGACATTGGAAGAGGGGGGGCAATACACGTTCCGGGTTACGAAGCGGAGAAACGTGGATTTCGATGGGAGCATCGGAACCCCGCTGGACGCCGAGGGAAACGCGTGGGAGTTCGGGTGGTCGGACGCTTATGCGACGATCCAATCGGGTGCGCAGATTGATTTCACGGCCGTGCCGGAGCCGACGGCGGTGGTGGGCGGGGTGGCATGCCTGTTGTGGGCCGGCCACCGGTTGCTCCGGGCCCGTCGCGCGGGACATTGATGGGGGACGCGGAGGGATTCAATTCTCGCGATCAGGCCGCCTCGGCCAGGGCGGCGCGCAGGAGCCGTGCGGCGGAGGGGAGAACTCGCTCCAGCGGGGTGATCTGTTCGACGACTCTCAGGAGCAGGCTGCTGTGGGGTGAATTCGAGAGCCTTTGGAACCAGCGGATGAAATAGGTGGCGACGGCCGATTCATCGTTGGCTGTCACGGGGGAGGGACTTATGCCGCAGGCGGCTTCGCAGAGGCACAAGGCAGCGCGGTGGCTGGCGTCGCCGTCGTTCGCGGAGCGCCGGAGGTGGGGGATCGCAGCATTGGGATCACCCGAGAGGAGGAGGGCTTCGCCATGTTGGCCGGCTAGGATTGCCTGATCGGGAAGGTGCTTGATGGCCTCGCCGGTCCAATCGAGGGCGAAGGGAAGCAGGGAGGGATGGCTGAGGGCGATCTCGGCGCCGAGGCGCCAGACTTCGGTGTCGGCGCGCCGAGTGTCGATGAATTCGTGGAGGACCTTGAGGGCATCTACGGGACGCTGAAGGGTCCGGTACAACCGCGCGAGGTCCATGCGGACGGGTCGGCTCGAGGATTCATCACGCAGGGCGGCGATGAAGGCCGCTTCGGCTTCAGAATATTGGCCGGCGCTGCTGAAGCAAAGACCGAGGCAATGGTACGGTCCGGCGAGGCGGATCTCTGGATTGACGGGCGAGAGCGTCTGCAGGTGCCGCTTGGCCAGGCATTCCTTCATTTCAGGGGCGGCTGCCTCCGGGCGGTCGGTCCGTAGAAAGGCGAGGCCGAGTGCGAAGTGGAGCGAGGCCGTGAGGGGGTGAGCCTTCGCAAGCGGTGATTGAAGGACACGAATGATGTCTGTGAACCTTCTGGCCTGCATCAGAGCGCTGGCGTACTGAGTCAGCAGTGTCTCGCGAAGCTCGGGGGCCCGTAGCTGCTCGGGGTGACGGGAAAGGGTCTGAAACGCGCTATCGTACTGCGCGAGTCCGGCCTCCAACTCACCGGAATGGATAAGTTCCAATCCCAGGTTCATTAGGAGGTTTGCGTCGTCCGGAAACTCGGCGACGGCCTGGCGAAGAAGGATCAGATTCCGTTCCACTTTACGACGATCCCGAATCAACTCCTTTGAATAACCGTGGTGTCGAAGCTGCGCCGTTCCAAGGGCCGTGTCGAGACCCCACTCCTCGGCCCGGACGAGGATGCTGGAGAAAACCTGCTCATGAATCCGGCTGATATAGAAGAGCCCTGGGGCGTTCCGATAGAGACGGGGAACGAACGCGACTCCCTCGGCCTCGGCACCCACATTCAGCAGGGGAAGACGGAACCCGAGCACCCTGGCCTTGCGAAGATCGTCCTGAAGTCGGGCATGTTGCTCCGGCAGGAGTTCTTCGTCGGCGTCCAGCATGAGAATCCAATCGCCGCGGGCATGCACCAGGGCTGCGTTGCGGGCGGCGCTGAAGTCGTCACACCACTTGAAGGAGTGAACCTCGGCGCCGAATTCCCGGGCGATCTCGACCGTGCGGTCCGTGGAACCGGTGTCGACGACGACGATCTGGTCGGCGACGGAGGCGATGGAGCGGAGGCATTGGCCGAGGAAGCGTTCCTCATCCTTGACGATAAGGCAGACGGAGAGGCGCTTCGGGGGAGGTGCGTCGGACTCCGAGGGGGCAATGTTCGGGGGAAGCTTGAGCCATGCGGGATGTTGATTGCCACGCAGAGCGGCCTTGAAGAACTGCTTGGCGGGTTTCCAGTCTGGCACAAGGGAGCGCGCGTGCTGGGCGCAGAGGCGGGCGCTGACGGAGTCCCCCACAGACTTGGCAACTTCCGCGAGGAAAAGGTAGGCCTCAGGGTGAAACGGCCGTTGTTGAAGCGCCTCGAGCGCGGCGACCCAGGCTTCACGTGGCTTTTTCTTCTGCAGGAGCTCTCGGGCGGCGCCGAGATGTCCCGCGAGGGCGCATTCGGGCAATTGAATGGGAGCGGGCCGCCGATGGGCTTTTTCCTTTTGAGGGGCGTGAGGGCGGGCGGCGAGGTCGAGCACGCGGGCGAGGGCGATACGGGCTGAGTGGGCCCAGGTCCAGTTCTGGCGGACGTGCCCGCTGGCTGCCCGCCCCCGGGCACGGGCTTCATCCGGGTGATCGAAGATCCACCGCAGTCGGTCGGAGAGGTCATCCAGGGAGGGTTCGAGCACCCAGCCGCCCTGAACGAGCGGCATGCCGCTGACACTGGCCCCAATCGGCTTTCGAGTGGCGGAGATCCGGAAGGCAAAGTCGTCGGTTGCAAAGTCGTCGGTGGCTCCGCCCGCGGTGACCACGACGGGAAGTCCGCTGGCCATCGCCTCCAGCACAGGCAGGCCGAAGCCTTCCCCGCGGTAGGGATGCACGAGGCAATCGCAGGCCGTGTAGAGTCCGGGAATCAATTCGGGAGACCATTCCTCGTTGATATAGAGGATCTCCGCGGCGTTGGGCAGGGCCTGGGCCGCGCGAATGCTTTGTTCGAAGGTCTGACCCGAATAGGCGGTCTGGCCGCCAAAATCCTTGATGACGAGACAGACGTCGTCGGCGGCGGTGAACCGCGACAGGTACGCCTCCAGAAGGAGGTCGGGGCCCTTGCGGAAGATCGTTCCGCCGACAAAGAGGAACTTGAAACGCTTCCTGGTCGCGAGGGGAACGGCAGGGACGTCGGGATGGAATCGGGCGGGATCGATGCCATTGGGTACGACGACGACCTTCTGCTCCGGAACGCCGGAATCGACAAAGACGCGACGGACGTATTCCGAGGGAATCCAGACTTCGTCGACCTGGGCGAGATCCTGGACCCATTGCCGTGGGAGGGAGCCGAATTCCCAGGGTTGAATCACCACCAGTGCGCCATTTCGGGGGCGATCCCACTGGGGAGGCCATGCGTGTCGGACGGTCACGGATGCGGTGGCGGAGGACGAGAAGGCCA
>JBBQIU010000081.1:0-8780 GCA_038325245.1 Verrucomicrobiota bacterium | reverse complement strand
GGACCTGACCCATTACGGCATGCACCGCCACTTCACGGATGCGGGGTCCGTACTCATGTTCGGCGGCGGCATCCGGAAAGGCTACGTCCATGGCGCCACCGCCGACGAACGCCCGTGCCGGACCCTTCGGGATCGGGTCGTCATTGAGGACCTTCATGCCACGCTTTACCGGGCGCTCGGCATTCCGGCTGACCTGGCCTACGAGATCGAAAAGCGCCCGTTCTACGTCACGCGCGATGGTCACGGGAAATCCATCCCGAGCCTGTTCCAGAAGTCCGTCTGAGATGGATTTAACGTCGCTTTATCCAGGGTAGGCCCTCCGCGCGGCCCAACCCTGGGCTTTGGGACGGAATCCCGTTGGGATTTACTGGGGATTCGCCACTTCTGGGTGACCGCCCCAAGGGGGACGGCATGAGACAGCCCAGGGCGAAGCCCTGGGTTCCTGGGGAGGCTCGGACGAGGTTGTAGCGCAGGTTGCCCAACCTGCTGTGTCGCAGGCAGCCCTGCCTGCGGGTCCGGTTGCGGTAGAGGTTGCACTTGCCGGTTGGGCAACCGGCGGCACAGCAGACTGGGAAGTCTGCGCTACGGCGCGGAGGTCAAGCCGGACGCCTTGATACCGGTTCATGGGTAGGAAGGGCTTTGAGCCCTGTAAGGGCGACACCGCAATCCGTTATCCGTTATCCGTTATCCGTATCGAAGGACGCGTCCTGCCAGCGCCTGGAACCTCGATCCGGGGTTTTGACCAAACCGTGCGCATCGGGCACTCTTTCCGCAACGTGCCGCTGGAAAAACTGTCCCGCGCCCGGATTCTCGAGGCGCTGAATCTGCTGGGTCGTTTGGCCGAGCAAGAGGGAGTCACTTTGGAACTGTGCCTCTATGGAGGAGCGGCTCTCATGCTGGCCTACGGGGCGCGCGATTCGACCAAGGATTTGGACGTCATCGCCCACCCCTCCGACGTGACGGCGCGCCTGGCGCAAAGCGTCGCCGCTGACCTTGGACTCGATGAAAGCTGGTTGAACGACAGCGTCAGGCAGTTCGTCTCCGATCTTGGAACCTTCGCCCCTCTCGAGATTCATGACCTTGAGGCGACCGCTAAACAGCGACTCCGGATCACCCGGCCCTCCGCCAGCTACCTGCTGGCGATGAAGTGCATGGCAGGGCGCTCCGCATTGCCTGGGTATGCAGGCGATGTTGCCGACATTCGGTTCCTGATCCAGAAGATGGGCATTCGAACCCTCACCGAGATCGAGGCACACATGGATCGGTACTATCCGCGCGACCCGCCCACGCCCCGAGCCCGCGAACTCCTTGCGGGTCTGCTCTCCGAGGCACGAAAGGGAGAAGCTTGAGCGGGAATCCTCTCGCCCGTCCCAGGACCCTGGCCGAAGTGGCGTCGGGAAGCGCTACCTACCACGATTTCGGTTACCACCTGAAGGACTTCCTTCACGCCTTTGCCGAGCAGCGACGGCAGGGTCGAGACCCCAGTCCCATGTTCGCCGAGGAACCCCAACGTCTCGGTTCCCAATTCGCCGAAGGTCCCGTCTGCGATGCCTTCCTCGCGGGCACTGCCGATCACTTGTCCCGAATCAGCGGTGTTCACACGCCTGTCTGGGCCCTTCAGGAGGATCGCATCCTCCTGGAACCCTGGTTCGCCGAGCCCTTCCCCGAGGTCCGCATGCGGCTCCTTCGCGACACTCCATCCGCCTTCAAGGACAAGAATGTCTTTGTCTTCGAGTCCGCGCTCCACGTCGCCTAACCCACCGCCTCAACTCAGGCTTCCCCCGGCGTCGCTCAACCCGGCATGCTCAGCCCTCACGGTGCTCGCGCCGAGCGCCCGAAGTCGCATGACCGATTCCCTCCCACTCCAGATCGCCCGTCGACGGACATTCGCGATCATCTCCCATCCCGATGCCGGCAAGACCACGCTCACCGAGAAATTCCTCCTGTACGGCGGCGCCGTCCATCTCGCCGGCTCCGTCACGGCCCGCAAGTCCCAGCGCGCCACGACGTCGGACTGGATGGAACTCGAACGTCAACGCGGCATCTCCGTCAGTTCCACGGTCCTCCAATTCGATTACCGCGATTTCTGCGTCAACCTCCTCGATACCCCCGGCCACAAGGACTTCTCCGAAGATACCTACCGCGTGCTGACCGCCGTCGACTCCGCCATCATGGTGATCGACGCCGGCAAGGGCATCGAATCCCAGACCCGCAAGCTGTTCGAGGTCTGCCGCCGACGCGGCATCCCCATCTTCACCTTCATGAACAAGCTCGACCGGCCCGCCCGCCCGCCGCTCGACCTCCTCGATGAATTGGAATCCGTCCTAGGAATCCATGCTTTTCCTGTCAACTGGCCTCTGGGCGATGGCCCCTCGTTCCGCGGCGTCTACGACCGCCGGGAACGCCACGTCCACTTCTTCGAACGCGTGCCCGGAGGAAAGTTCCGCGCCCCCGTCTCCATCCACGACCTCAGCGATTCCTCTGTCCGGGATCGAATGGAACCCGATACCTACGCGCGCACCGTCGACGAACTCGCGATGCTCGACGGCGCCGGCGCCTCCTTCGACCATGAAGAGGTCCTCGCCGGGGAACTCACGCCGGTCTTTTTCGGGAGCGCGGTCAATAATTTCGGCGTCCAACTCCTCCTCGACGCCTACCTGGATCTGGCCCCGCCACCTCGATCCCGTTCAATCAAGGGCCGCGAAGTCGATCCCATCGCCGCGGGCTTTTCCGGGTTCATTTTCAAGATCCAGGCCAACATGGATCCCCGGCACCGCGATCGCCTCGCCTTCGTCCGCATCTGCTCCGGCCGCTTCGAGCGCGATATGAACGTCATTCACACCCGGACCGGCCGGAAGCTTCGCCTCTCCAGCTCGCAAAAACTCTTCGGTCGCGACCGCGAAACCGTCGACGAAGCCTATCCTGGCGATGTGGTTGGGCTGATTGGTCACGGGGACTTTCGAATCGGCGATACACTCGCCGAAGATCCGGCCCTTGTTTACGACGAGATTCCGCGGTTCACGCCCGAATGCTTTGCGTGGCTCCACAGTCCCACGACCGCCCAGTTCAAGCGGTTCCGTGAAGGCCTCGACCAACTGCTGCAGGAAGGCGTGGTGCAGTCCTTTCTCCTGACGGACACGGTCCAGCGCGTTCCCCTGTTGGGAGCGGTTGGCCCCCTCCAGTTCGAGGTTGTCCAGTTCCGGCTCCAGAGCGAATACGGCGCCGAATCGCGTTTTGAATCGGCGCCCTGGAACACGATCCGCTGGGTGATCCGGAACCCCGATGGCCAGACGCCGGAGATCGACGAGTCCCAGTTGCCGACGGGCGCCCGTTCCGCCAGGGACGTGGCCGGAAACACAGTCCTTTTCTTTCCCAACGCCTGGAGCTGCAACTACTACATCGAGCGCCATCCCAAGATTTCCCTCTCGGACCTTCCGCCCCGCGACTCGGACCATCCCGATGCTTCCGGCTAATCAGTCCCCAAGTCTCGCAGCTCGAAATGCTCCCCGCTCGTCCGCAGTCCGCGCTCGTCCGTGACGGCCAGGAATCCGACCAGCGGGCGATCTGATGGTAGTTCCGCTCGAATCGCCCGACCTTCGATCCGGGCAGGCACCGTCTTCCAGGCCCGCTTTTCCCACGGCCCAGAATCCACCGTGTAGCAAAGCCTGGCCTCGCGAACCGGAACCTTCGCCGTGACCGAGGCCGTTACGCGTCCTCCCCGAACCTTCGATGGCCCGATTCGTGGCAGCGGCGCCCCGTTTCGCAGCACCGCATCCACGAAGGCGTCCACCTCCTGGAACGTGAAGATGTGCCCGTGCGGCAGATCCACGACCACAGAGATTGTCCGCCGCCGGGAAGGCACCTCGCGGTAGGACTTCTGGTAGCTGTCCATGGGGTAGGCAAAGTCCGTGGTCCCGTTCAGGAAGAGGATCGGACACCGGACGTTTCCGAGGTACTGCCCCGGATCAAAGAGTTCCAGCCAGAGCGACCTCGATTCCTCCGACATCGCGGCGAGCGAACGGTCCTTCCAGTAACTGTTGACGCCCAGAAACCCGCATCCGTAGACCGGTACCGCCACCTTCAGGCGGGCATCGAGTCCGGCCACAATGCAGGTCAGGTATCCTCCCCAACTGATCCCGGTAATCCCCACCCGGTCGGGGTCGACTTCGGGAAGGCTTCTCAGCAGGGAATGCCCCCGTATTACCGCCGCCACCGCGTGGTAGCTCCACATCTCCCCCGCCCCCTCCCGGGTGAAATTCCGGAACTTCATCGAATCGGACTGATCAGGACCGCCATCCTCCAGACGGCCGGCAGGTCCGTTCCCGGCAAGATCCATGGCAATGGCGACATACCCCCGGGCCGCCCATTGCTCGGCCCAATTCTTGAAGGCTTTTCCGCCGCCACCATGCAGGAGGACCATCGCCGGCAGGCTTCGCGAGGGCGCCGAAACAGGCGGCACCGGCCGCCCGACATACGCGAAGACGCGAGTCGGGCGGCCTTCGAAAGGTTCGCCCTCGTAGTACACCTCCTGCACCGCGCCCTCTCTCGCACCCCACGTCGCCTTCGGCGGTTCGGCCAGGGATCGCAGATCCCACAGATCGGAACCTGAATCCGAACCGGATCGCGCGAACACCCCTCCGGTCACCAGCAGCCACCCCAGGATCGCCAGATATCGCCTCATGTTGGTCATCTTTTAAGTCCCCGAATCGTTGAGTTGTGATTTCTGATAGGAGATCGCAGGTCCCATCCCCCTCGCTTCAGCTTCTTCCCATGCGCAATGCCTCCGCCCATGCCGAGGACTCCACGGTCCGCCGTGCGGGCCAAGGCAGAAATCCCTTCCTGAAGAATTCCTCGGCCACCGCGGCCAACCGGTCGCACGCGCCTTCGTTCGGAGCGGGAGGCTGGTAGAGTTGCGCCGAATAGATCGTCCCGGACCGGTCCCTCGTCGCGAGATTCACGTCCTTCACCACGCCGTCCAGGGCCAGAATGGTCGAACGTACTCCACTGGCATGGTCCGTGATCCACGCCCGGGGACGTTCAGCAAGTCGCTGCACGAGGCCCAACCCTACCAGGTCCTGCGTTCGTCCATCCTTCACCGGGTCACCCTGCGGATTGTTCGATCGCGAAAGAGCAGCGACGAGGAGATCCCAGGACCATTCCTCCCGCGCTCCAGCGCGCCAGACGGCGTCGTGCTCGAACCGCCGCACGCTACCATCACCGCCTGGCGCCGGATCCAGATCGGGCAGCAAACCGAAGACTCCATCGGAGAGGGCCGCGTCGTCGTCACCCTGAACGACGATCAATGCTTCCTGAAGTCGCGAACGCCGGGTCGGTCGGGCTTCGGGCAGCCGGTACGTCACCGCCATCAGATTCGCCGCCCCCAGGCGCACACCGCGACTGGCCGCCAAGGCCGCCAGGCGACCCGCCTCGGATCCCCGATCCGACAACTGGCCCACGACCAGACACGCGCTGCCCGCCCCCATACCGTCGAGTATCCTCTCCAGATCCTCCCCCGCGGCTGATCGCCCCGAAACGGGCGGGAAAACGACGACACCTTCGGCGCCATGAATGGCGTCTGCCATGGACGAAACCATTTTGAGACCAAAGTCCTTGCTGCGTCGGGCCACATCTTCCTCTGCCGCCCCGGCGCAATGCAGGGCGATTTCCCGGGCCAACCGCGGCTGGAAAACTCCATCGCGCGGGTAGCCCGCCAGGAAGCGATCGAGCAATGACTGGGCGGGGCCCGGTCTTGAGAACGCCGCCGTCACCACGGCCACCTTCTTCAGCGGTTGCATGTTCATGCCCTCCAGAAAGTCGAATCCGGTGCCACGGTATACACGACCCCCATTTCGGGCGTCGCCACCGGAACCTGCCCGCGATGGAGTGATTCCACCGCCGCCAGGGTCATCCCCGAGGTCAGCAGCGTACGCTCCGGCGGGTAGACGGGTTTTCTTTCCACCACGGTCGTTTCGATGTGGTGAACCAGCGGATTGAAGAAATCGGCTGTCGTCGAAATGTGGCCAGGCATTGGCAGGTGCATCTGGCAAGACACCACGGCCCCGGTCCGGCGTTCCCGGCCGGCATACGTGAAGTCCCGGACCAGCCCGTTCATCAGGAACATCGACGTCCGCAATCCGTCGTTGTGCTCGATGAAGTACCCAACCGCTTCCGGACTCGTCCGACGCATGTGCTCCCATGTCGGCGGAAGGTACGTGTAGCCCTCCGGAGGAAGGAGGGTCTGGCTGCGGGCCAGTGCGGACATTACCAGTGTTCCCGTCTCCTCGCGGTCGGCGAGCGCCCGCCACATCTTCTCCCCCCGAACTGCCCACACCGACCGAATCCCGGTTTCGCCTCCCCGACGCCGCTCCGACATGCACTGGGCGGTCTCGAGGCCATGAAAATCGTAGGAGTCCACCCCCCCGTAGCAGACACAGACGCTCTCGCTCAATTCCATCCCCCAAGGCAGGTCGACGGATGGAATCCGCCACGTCACCGGAAGGGATGATCCAGCAAGAAAGGCGAAATCCAGTCGCCGCGCGTCGCGAACCATCTCGTCGCATTCCGCCCAGTTCGTGGAGAGATGCTTGTCATTGAAGACAGGCACAGATCTTCCGGAGGCCTCGAAGATCCGTACTGTCTCCTTGAAGAATTTGTACCGGGGATACAGCGTCTGGCCCTTTTCGTTCTTCGGATACTTTCCGTGCTCCGCGATGATCACCACACCGTCCACAGCCAGCTTCGAGCCTCCCCGCGTGAGCGCTTCTGCGATGGTCGGATAGATCGGCACCCCGTGCCGATGCGAGCGGTCTCGGGCCAGATCGCCGGTTGGGAATTGGTCCACGTACAGGGAGACCAGGTCGATACCGGGCCGATAATGTTTTCCCTCCCAACCGTAGCCTTCGACCAAGCGGTCGATGAAATGCTGCGCGTGCGAATGCTTACGCACCTCGGTCGCCAACAGCGCCACCTGCAATCGGCGCGGCGCCTTGCGCCGCGTCCGGACCGTCGCCGCGCGCCCGTTCGGCGTCGACGCCCCCAGGATCATCCCGCCCGCCGTGGCTCCCACCAACCGCGTGAGGAACCCACGCCGGGTCCACCCAGCGCGTTGTATCGCGCTTCCGCCGCCATGTGTCTCGCCCTCCTTGGCCTGCTTGCCAGGGCGTTGCCCTGGGCTGGGTTTGGCAGCGCCCTTCAGGCGCCCCGGTTCATGGTCCGTGAACCGTTCAAAAGGGAACAGGACGCTCTCCAGCGCCTTCGGATGGACATCACGTTTCATGGGCGTTGCTCCTGCTCGATTCATGCCGGCAACGGCTTCGATCCCTGGACCTCCGTTCCGCTGCGTCCCCAGAGAATCACCAGCACCACAAAGGCCAGGACCGGCAGGCACCCTGCGATGGCGATGCCCACATCAAACGAACCGGACTGATCGACCATCCGTCCGAAAAGAGAGTGCGCAGGCGATAACGCGAAGGCGGCGACCCCCCCGGCGCCGCTTACCTTCCCCTGGTGATCCTTCGAGAGATCCTGGGTCAGGGCGTGATAGATCGGAAATACGCCCAGAGCTCCGGCCCCGACAACCAGCAAGGTCGCGAGCAACGCCATTCCCTGCGGGAGCACGGCCGCCAGCAGGGTCAGGGAACTCAGGACCGCGCAGACCAGAAACACGGCGACCCGCGACCCGTGCACGGTGAATCCCCGCCGGCAGAGCCACCACGCCAGCGCGCCGGCACCGAGGCAGCCCACATCGGTAGCCACAAAGAATGCTGAATTGAAATACAACGCCGTTGACTCCGAATAGCCCCGCCCCTCCTGCAGGAACTTGGGCAACCAGGCGCGCAGGAGCTGCCACCCGGTGTTGATGCAGGCGATGATCAGCATCAGCGCAATCATTCGCCGGCTCGAAAGCACCGCCCAAATGGAGGCGCCGCCAGGCTTCGGCGGGACGGGTCGCAGATCCCCATGCCGGACGATCAACAGCCACGCCACCACCCAGACCAACCCCACCGCTCCCACAACCTGAAACGCCAGCCGCCATGTCCCAATTTCCTCGGTCATGATCGCCCGCATCACCAGCGGCGTGATGATGGCGCCGATGGAGGTGCCACTCTGCAGCACGCTGTTCCCCAGCGAGCGGTCCGAAGGTTCCAACAGCCGTTGAGTCACCTTCACCGCGCACGGCCAATGCCCCGCCTCAAAGAATCCCAGGAGCACCCGGCACACCGCCAACTCCTCGTAGGTGCGCACCATCCCAGTCGCAAACCCGGTCGCCGACCACATTGTGACCAGAACCGGATAGAGCCAGCGAATCGACCAACGATCCGCCAGGATCCCAAACGCAATGGACCCGACCGCGAACGCCCAGCCAAAACCCAGCTCCAATCCCCCGTACTGTTCCTGGCTCAAACTCAGTTGCTTCGAGATCCGCACCGCCGCGTTCGCCAGCGTCTGGCGATCCATGTAGTTGATCGTGGAAGCCAGCAGAAGCATCCCGCAAACCCACCACTTCCAAGCCCTGGAGCGGTTGGATGACTCGTCGCTCATCCCTGCCAGCTCCGCCCATCCCAGGCCACCACACGTTCCAGGAGCCGGATCGCCCCCTCGGCGAAGGTTCGGAACAGGACCTCCCCTTTTTCCGCCGTCGCCGCAGCAGGCTCTCCAATGTGTCCGCGAGCCGTAATGTCCTGGATCACCCAGGCCCGCGAAGCGGGTTCAAACGCACCCCGATGCTCCACCGGTTCCAGATCCCCCAGGGGCCCCACCCACCCTGGATTCAATCGCAG
>JBBQIU010000080.1:0-8783 GCA_038325245.1 Verrucomicrobiota bacterium | reverse complement strand
ATCTTTTCCTCCATCGGACGCGGCGACGCCACCATCCGCGCCAACCACCAAACCCGGAGCTCCTCGACCCGGCGCCGTTGCACACTTTGCATCTCCTGCCGCAGGACACGTCTCTCCTCATCGCTGGAGGTCCGGAACTTGCGGAGGTACGCCGCCCTGTCGGGGTCAGGATGGGCCCACTCCGGGGGATTCAACGGCATCGGATCGCCTGCACCAGTGCCCGATACCAGACGGGCCACAGCACCCTCCAATCCCAGTCGACGAAGCGATTCGATGGCCGACGGGGGGCCGCCAAAACCCGCCCGCTTCAGGAGATGCGCGGCGGTGACCTCGTTCCACCGCTCGGGTTTCAACGGCCTCAGCATGCCTTTGGAAGACGGAACGGCCAGCCGTTGGTTACGTTCTGTTTCTCGGCCGAGGCCCCACCCACGACTCGGAAGCTGACTCAGGTTCCTGTTCCACGTTCAAATGGCCACGTGGACGGACCATTCCTTGGCTTGGAAATCGGTGGAACAAAACTTCAAATGGTGGAGGGGACGGCTGACGGAACGATCCTCCGGCGGTGGCGCCATGAGGTTGACGCCCAAGCCGGTGCGGGAGGCATCCGCCGCCAGATTGCCGCATGGCTGCTCGAAGCCGCCCCGCTCACACCCACTGCGCTGGGCGTTGGCTTCGGAGGACCCGTGGATTGGCGAAACGGCACGCTCGCACGATCCCATCAGGTCGAGGGCTGGTCCGGCTTTCCACTGGGTCCATGGCTTCAGGAACAACTGCAACGGCCGGTCCACGTCGACAACGACGCCAACGTGGCCGCCCTGGGTGAAGCCCATCGAGGACGAGGACGTGGCGCCGCGAGCCTCTTCTACGCCACTCTGGGCAGCGGCGTTGGCGGCGGACTCGTGATCGACGGACGCATTTTTCATGGCGCTCGCCCTGGGGAATCGGAACTCGGCCACGTGCGACTGGATAAATCCGGCACACTCGTTGAGCAGCGATGCTCAGGCTGGGCTGTCGACCGTCGGATTCGCGAGGCGATTGCACTGCACCCCGGGAGTCCACTGGCGACCCTCGCCGGAGGGGTGAACCGCGGCGAAGCGCGCTTCCTGGCGCAAGCTCTGGAACGTGAGGACCCGCTTGCGCACGCGATCCTCAGTGAACTGGCGGACAACCTAGCCTTTGCCCTCTCACACGTGACGCACCTCTTTCATCCGGAACGTATCGTGCTGGGCGGCGGGTTGTCGTTCGTCGGGGAGCCTCTCCGTCTCGGGGTCGCGGAGGCCCTCAAGGCGTACGTCATGGAGGTTTTTCAACCCGGTCCCGCTCTCTTCCTCGCCGGTCTGGGCGAAGACTCCGTGCCCGCGGGCGCACTGATCCTGGCCGGGCAAATCCAGCCCAAATTTCCCGTGGAGCCGGGCCCATCCTCCCGCTAGAGTTCATCTCCCATGCAGGAATGGTTCGCTGAATATATCCGCCGTCAGAAGGCCACCCTCGACTCGATCCCGATGGCCCAGGTTGAGGCTGTCCTTCAGCTCATTCGGGGCGCGCTTCGCGATGACCGCCAAGTCTTTGCCATTGGAAACGGCGGCTCGGCCGCCAATGCCTCCCACTTCGTCACGGACTTGGGCAAAGGTTCCTCCGACGCCATCGGCCGACGTTTCCGCTGCCTGTCACTCACCGACAACGTTGCGTGGATCACGGCGCTCGGGAATGACTACGCGTACGAGGACATTTTCGTTCGCCAGCTTGAAAACTACGGTCGCGCCGGGGACGTCCTCATCGGGATCAGCGTCAGCGGAAACTCACCGAACCTAGTCAAGGCGCTCCAGTGGGCCAACGAAAAGGGGCTCCATACGGTGGCGCTCGTGGGCGCAAAGCGAGGCCGCATGGCGGAGATCGCGAAAACGACCGTCGTGATTGACGACACCCACTACGGCCGGGTTGAGGACGCCCAGATGGGCATCCTGCACATGCTTTGCTACGCCTTCATGGAGCGTCCCGAAATCGCGGCTTAGCCAGAATCGGTTCCGCTCAGGCGACGACGACTTCCTCGCCCTCGAGGAAGCCCTGCAATTGCCGGATACGGGTCGGATGGCGCATCTTACGCAGGGCCTTCGCCTCGATCTGCCGTATGCGCTCGCGGGTCACCTTGAACTGCTTGCCCACCTCTTCGAGGGTGCGGCTGTAGCCGTCCACCAGTCCGAAGCGCAGTTCCAGAACCTTCCGCTCCCGTTCGGTCAGGGTATCGAGGACATTGTTCAGTTTGTCCTTCAACAAACTGTAACTGGTCATCTCGGACGGATTCTCGGCGGACTTGTCCTCGATGAAGTCGCCGAAGCTGGTGTCGTCACTGTCGCCGACCGGGCTCTGCAGGGAGATCGGCTGTTGCGCCATCTTCAGAACGGCGCGAACCCGATCGACGGGCATCTGCATCTCGTCGGCGATTTCCTCAGGGGTCGCCTCACGGCCAAAGTCCTGGACGAGCTGTTTCTGCACCCGCATCAACTTGTTGATCGTCTCGATCATGTGCACCGGGATACGGATGGTGCGCGCCTGATCGGCGATCGAACGGGTGATGGCCTGGCGAATCCACCAGGTGGCGTAGGTGGAGAACTTGTAGCCGCGGCGGTACTCGAATTTTTCGACCGCCTTCATGAGGCCCATGTTGCCTTCCTGAATGAGGTCGAGGAAGGAGAGGCCGCGGTTCGTGTATTTCTTGGCGATCGAGATAACGAGGCGGAGGTTGGCCTCGACCATCTCGGTCTTCGCCTGCAAGGCCTTGCGTGAAAAATCCTGAAGCTGCCGATACGCATGCATGTAGCCCTCGCAGGACATGCGGACGAACTCCTCCAGTGCCGAAACCTTTCGATGCTCGGCCTCGATCATCATCTGGACCTGGGGGATCTTCTTCTGCGGATCCAGGTCGGTGATGGTCTTGAGGCTGAGCTGGAACTTGTCGTGGACGTTGTCCGCGACGAGGGCCATTTCCTCAATGACCTTTTGCTTGTAGTAGAACTTCGGGAACGACTTCTGCAGCCGCGCGTCCAGCTTTTGGAACTCCTCCCGCAACTTGTCCGTCTTCGCCTTCTGGGTGGATTCGATGAGGTCCCGATACTTTTCATCGACGTCCTGATCGATGCCCCGGACGTCCTTCACGAGCTTGCGCAGGGCTTTCAGGTGGATGTCGCGGCCGTCGATCTTTTTGTCGATGATCACCCGGTCGAAACGCTCCTTCGGGGGCTCAGCGATCAGTTTTTCGGCCAGAGCGATGTGTTCTTTGCCGGCAAAACCGAAGCTGTAAATGATCCGCTTGACCTCGTTCTCGGCATCCTCGATCCGCTTGGAAATCTCGACTTCCTGCTCGCGGGTGAGCAACGGCACCTGGCCCATCTGCTTGAGGTACATCCGGACGGGATCGTCCAGAATGTCCAAGCGCGCCTTCTCGTCCTCCTCCTCGACCTCCGGCTGCTTGACCCGGTCCACCTCGGACTGGTCGACAATCTCGATCTCGAGATTGCGGAGCTTGATGTAGATCTCGTCGAGTTCCTCGGGTGTCACCATCCCGTCGGGGAGGGCGTCATTGATGTCGTTGTAGGTGAGGTAGCCTTGCTCCTGAGCGAGCTTGACCAGCTCCTTAACCTTGTCCTGGACATTGAACTCGCCAGGCCGGGGGGTCGGGACCACGGTGGGAACAGGCGGCTCCTCAATGCCTTCGGCGCGCTCGGGGATGGCCCCGTTTTGGGGCACAGCCAAAGGGATGCCGACGGCGTGAGGTGCGCCAGCGGGCACGACACGCGGTGCCGCCACCTCGAGGACGGGGAGAACCGCGGTTTCGGTGGATTTGTGGGCTTTTGCCGGCTTGGCCTGCGCCACTTTGCGCGCCACTTTGCGCGCCTTCGGTTTGGTCATACGGACGTGAATGGCTGAATGAGCAGCAAAAAGGAGGGCAAACATGTCGGGATACCCTGCCTCCGTCAAGATGCGGATTCGGAAAGTTCAGGTATCGCCTGCGCGAGTTCCCCGATTCGCATGCACGCAAATCATTTCATAAGAACAATTTACATTCTGCTTCCGCCGCCCTTCCAAGGTCCTGACATACCATTTTCCTTAGCGAAAAGGTTCGGCGGCCATTCGGCTCTTAGAGCGGGTCTGAAAGTCAGGCTCTACGAGCGTGTAATCACTTCGTGCAAGTTGAGGATCGCGCGCGCAACGGAAGTCCACGCCGCCAGTTCGGCCGGTGGGATATCGCCAGGCACCGGCGCCAGGCCAGTCGCCAGCAACGCCTTTGCCGCCTCCGGATCCTCCTGGAACTCGGCGAGGTGTGCCGAAGCGAGTTGGCGAAGCATGGCCATTTCCGACGACTTGGGGGAACGGGACAAGGCCTCCCGGAAGGCAAACTGGATGCGGGATTCGACCGAGGCTCCCCCGGCCCGGATCATACGTTCCGCGAATACCCGCGCCGCCTCGACGTAGGTCGGGTCGTTCAGGAGCACCAGCGCCTGTTGCGGGGTGTTCGACCGGACCCGCTCGGCGGTGCATTCTTCGCGCGTCGGCGCGTCGAAAGCCGCCAGGCTGGGATGGAGGAACGTTCGCTGCCAGTGCGAGTACAGGCCCCGGCGGTACTGGCTCCTGCCCCGGTCCGCCTCGTATTCGCGTTTCGGAAAGTTGAGTTGGGAATAGTAGCCCGCCGGCTGGTACGGCCGAACGCTGGGTCCGCCCAGTTGGTGGACCAGCAAGCCGCTGAGGGCCAGCGCCCCGTCCCGCACGAACTCCGCGTCCAACCGGACGGCGCTCTGCCGGGCGAGCAAACGGTTATCCGAATCGATTTCTCGTAGTCGCTCGCTCCCGGTGGACCGCTGGCGGTACGCCGCGGAAGTCACCATCAGCCGCACCATGTGCTTCACATTCCATCCGCTGTCCCGGAATTCGCTGGCGAGCCAGTCCAACAGTTCCGGGTGCGATGGCCATTCGCCCTGCGCACCAATGTCTTCGAGCTTTCGGGAAAGGCCCGAACCGAAGAACTGCTTCCAAAGGCGGTTCACGAACACGCGCGCGGTGAGCGGGTTCTCCCGGGACACGACCCATTCGGCTAGGTCCTTGCGGGTCAGGCGCCGTTCGACCTCAGGATTGCCCGCGAGGAAGCCCGGGACGGCGGGCATGACGATCTCCCCGCCATCGTCCAGCCAGTTCCCGCGTCGCAGGATCCGGGTCGTCCTCGGCTCGGGCAACGCCTTGGAGACGAGGGTCCGGGGAATCGTCCCCTCGAACTGCTCGAGGTCCTTCTTCGCGGCCACCAGTTGGGCCCTTTTTTGCGCAAGGAGCGGCGTGATAAGCCGGTAATGGGCGGCGAGTTTCCCCTGTTGCTCGTCGTTTCGCTGGGCCATCGGAAGTTGCGCGAGGTCCAGAATTTCCGCGGGAGCGGCGGAGAGCGGCTTGAACGTGAATGCGTATCCACCCGTCCCGTTCACAATCTTCAGAAGCAGCTCGTTCTCGCCTTCCTTCAACTTCAACACCGGCTTTTCCTGATCCGCGGAGACGGCCCGTGTCACTTTGTTCGCCAGGATTTCCTGGCCGTTCAACCAGACCCGGACCGCGTCATCACTTCCTATCCCCACCGGCCAGTCCTGCCCCGTGGCAGCCCGGACTGTTCGAAACAGGTAGGTCGCGCTGAGATCGCCCTGGAGCGAATGAATCGCCCCGTCTTTCCACTCAGGATGTTCGGTCCAGCGAAGGCGGTCGTCCGCAAACGTCTGGGCCAGCTCGACGCCCTTCTCGGGTCCGATCGCGGTCTCGAATGCCGCGTCGAAATCTGCAGCCGGAAAGGGTCCCAACGCATGCCACGGCCCCGCCTCCGGACGCCCCGCACCCTGCAAGCTCCGTTCCCACTCCGCCTGCGCCACCGCAATTTCCGGCGTGGTCGTCTTCAACTCCGTCTCCAATTCGCCCACTCGCCCCTGCATCGATGCGAGCTTCTCGGCCTGAGCCGGGTCGGGCAGACGAATCGATGGCCCCCAGTCGCCTGTTGGATAGCCCCGGTCGTAAAATCCCTTTTCGGTCAGGTCCGAAAAGAAAGCCGAGAAGCTGTAGAAATCCCGCGCCGTAAACGGGTCGTACTTGTGGTCGTGACACTCCGCGCAACCGAGCGTGACACCCAGCCAGACCGTCGACACATTGCGCACTCGGTCGGCGGCATATTTGGTCCGATACTCACGATCCTGGGCGCCGCCTTCCGCGGTGATCATCAACAGACGGTTGTACCCGGAGGCTACCAATTGATCCCGGGTGGGGTCGGCGAATAGATCGCCCGCCAGGTTCTCCCGGGTGAACTGATCGAATCGCATGTTCTCGTTGAACGCACGGATCACGTAATCCCGGTAAGGCCAGACCTCGAAGTCCTGGTCCCCGTGATACCCCACCGTGTCGGCATACCGCACGAGGTCGAGCCAGAACACCGCCATCCGCTCGCCGTAACGCGGGGACTTCAGAAGCGTCTCCACAGCCGCTCCAAACGCGCCAGGTCCTGTGTCCTCCGCGAACGCCTCCGCCTCCCACGGCTTCGGAGGGAGCCCGGTCAGATCCAGACTCAGCCTCCGGAAGAGCGTCCTTCGATCCGCCTCCGGTGATCGCGCCAGGCCGAGTGCCGCCAGTTTCGCATCCACGAATCGATCGATGGGGTTTTCCGTATCCCCCGCCACAGCACCGACCCCCTTCGGGGGCGCGGGCCGATCGATCGGCTCGTACGCCCAATGACCCTCGTAGGGCGCGCCCTGACGAATCCACGCCCGCAACGTCTCGATCTGCCCGGAGGTCAGCGGTTTCTTCACGTCCGGCGGCGGCATCACATCGTCCATGTCCGTGGTTAGAACCCGCGCCAGGACGGAACTCTCCTCAGGCTTGCCCGGGACAATCGCCGCCCCGTGCTCCCGTTCCGCCACGGCGCCATCATGGACATCCAGGCGAAGCTTGGCCTTGCGCGTCGCCGCGTCAGGTCCGTGGCACGCGAAACAGTGGTCCGAAAGGATGGGCCGAACGTCCCGGTTGAACCGGATCTCCCCCGCATCCGCCGCCGCCACGAGGGCCGTCCCCCACACGATGGACGCGGACACTGAAGCCAATAAACAAATGTTCCCGAAGGTCATGGGCATTCCTGGGTCTCGATTCCGCTAATTCTTCCCAGGTCCTGATCCGATGCAAGTCCCCGGGCGCACAATCCCCGATGGAGCCTTTTCCAAGCAGGTTGAGAAACCTGCGCTACCACCTCGTCCGGACCCAGTCGGCGGCGACCCCTCGAAATCCACATCCCACGCATTGCGGTTCGCGCCCCGAGGGGGCACTCCCAATTTACCCACCACGCCTTCGCCCCGAGGCCCGCTTCAATTCAGCGTCACGCCCCGTCGCAGGTAGGTCGGTTGATCGAGATTGTGCCCGCGACGGATGGTGGGGTCGCACTTCTCGAAGCGTCCCTTGGTGATGATCTCGAACGGAAGGGGAACCTGCTGGGGCCTCCGTCGCCCCGTCTTCGACCGGGAGGAACCCTGGGCCAACAACTGGTCGGTGATCGCCGGCGTCAATTCCGGCGGAGGCGGGGCCATTCGGCGCGCGGTCCGCGTCGGCCCTCCGTCCGGCCCGAATTCCTTCGAATCGGCCCTCGGACCCGCATCCCTGTCCCTTTCCGCCGAGGTTTCCTCGAGCGGTTCGTGAAGGACCATCTGGCGTGCCGACGCTATCACGGTCACGGTCAGCCGGTCGCCAGCGCTATCCTCCACCGACGCACCCACCACCACCCGAGCTCCGTCCGATCGGCGGTGCAATTCGTCCATGATCCGACGGGTCTCGCCCATGCCCAGACTGGGACCCGCACTGAAGCTCACCAGCAACGACTCGGCGCGCCGGAGGGTTTCACCCTTTGCCAGCAAAGGGTGAGCCAGCAGAAGACGAAGCGCCTCCTCCGCCCTTCCCTCCCCCTCCACTTCGACCCGCGCGAACGCGCTCTCAAGGTTGGGCCCCCTCAGAACCGCGCAGATGTCGGAGAAATTAACGTTCAAAAGTCCGGGCCGAGTGAGGAGATTCCAGATGCACGTCACGGCATCGCGGATATGGGCACTGCTGGCCTGAAAGGCCTCCAGCAGGGTGGTGCGGTCATTTGTCAGCAGAAGCAACTTCTCATTCGGAAGGCACAGCACACCGTCCGCAACGGTCTTCAAACGGTGCAATCCCACCAACGCCTGTTGTTGCCGGCGGGTGCCCTCGCACTCGAATGGCGCGGTCACGAATCCGAACACCGAGGCCCCGGCCTCCCGCGCCACGCGAGCCACCACCGGTGCGATGCCTGTTCCGCTTCCCCCCCCCAGGCCGGCCATGATGAACACCAGCGTGTAGCCCTGGCAGAGCGCCCTCAGCGTCGGCAACTCCTCCTCCGCCGCCGTTCGCGCCAGCTCCGGATCGCCCCCGGCCCCGAATCCGCGGGTCAGGCGCGCCCCGATAAACCGTTTCTCGGGAAGCGCCACGCTTTGGATCGCCGCGGCGTCCGCATCCAACGCCAAAAAGGAGAGGCCGGTGGCTCCGCCCTCGCGGAGCACGTGGGCCATTTCGCACCCGGCCCGCCCGATCGCCACCACCAGGGCCGCATGCGGGGTCGCGAGGCGGGGAACATCCGTCGAATCGGCAGGAGAAAAGGCGTTCATTGGAATGGGTTCCGTTCAGAATAAATTCAGGAACGAGCGCGCGGGCGCCCAGGGAACGAATCGCTTCAGTCCGCGGCGATCCCCGTGCTTCCGTTGCTGACT
>JBBQIU010000079.1:0-8800 GCA_038325245.1 Verrucomicrobiota bacterium | reverse complement strand
GGGGCCGGGCCATCCGGCCGCTCCGAAGACACGGCAAGGTGAAGTCGGTAGACCGCCCCTTCGCCGCCAGAGAGCTGGATGGACGCGTCGGCCGGGTACTTGAAACCAAAAATCTGAACGACGACCTGCTGCGTGTCCGCCGCCCGCCACGTGACGCGGGGGTCCAGGGTTTCCGCATCGTGATTCCACGCCAGCGGATGGCCATTGGTGGTCACCAGACGTAGGACCGCGTCCAGGCCGCTCATCAGGGTGTAGGCATCCAGCCGCGCTTCAATCCACTGCCCGGCCCGAACCGATACGCCGAACGAATCGACATCACCGTTCTTGTCCAGGCGGCCGTTGATCGTTGCCGGGAGCCGTTCGACAGGTTGCGAGGCGGCGAACGCGTTGTTGGGTTCGATATCCGAGAGTTCCGGGGTCGGACCGATCACGAACAATCGGGGCTCGCTCGCACCCTTGTCGTTGAAGAGTCGAACCCACCGGGGTCCGGGCACTGCATCGGCCTCGATCTCCACCGCGAAACGGCCGGCGTTGGTGGTGGCTGAGAATGAAAGGCCCTTTCCCTCGACCCAGACCTTGGGAGGCCAGGGCTCGAACTTCCCTGCCAACGCCACGGTATTGGAGGTTCCCGCACCGCCTCCAGCGGGGTAGAGGTGGTTCAGTGTCGGCACCGCGGCGGCGCTGAGCAGCGGCACGAGAAGCGCGAGACCGACGACCGCGGATCGAGCGAGGCGGCCCAAGCCGACACCAGGGCCGATCACACGAACAACTCCCGGATAAGCCGCCCTTCGTTGACCAACGGGATGGGCCGGCCCGTGTTCGTGTGGAGCGTCTGTTTCGGGTCGATTCCGAGCTTGGTATACAGCGAGGCGGCGAAGTCTTCCGGGCGATAGACGTTGTCCGACGCATAGTACCCCTTGGGATCCGTGGCTCCGACGACATGTCCACGGGGAACCCCGGCGCCGGCCATCAGGATCGACATCGCCCCCGGCCAATGGTCGCGACCGGCATCCTTGTTTACCTTGGGCGTGCGGCCGAACTCTCCCAGGGCGATCACGAGCGTGTCGTCGAGAAGCCCGCGCTGGTCGAGATCCGACACGAGCGCGGCCACTCCCTGGTCGAAGCGCTTGAGGTGATCGCCCTTGTAGGCGTCAAAGATCTTCGTGTGATGGTCCCAGCCGCCGTAGTAGACCGTGACAAAACTGACGCCCACCTCGACCAACCGCCGGGCCATGAGCAGACGCTGGGCGAAGTCATTGCGCCCATAGGCCTCACGGACCGCGTCGTCCTCCCGGTGAATGTCGAACGCCTCCTGAGCCGGCTTCGACGCCACGAGTTCCAGGCCCTGGGCATGGTATTGGTCGAACGTCACCGCCGGATCCTCGGCCAGTTTCTCCGTGTAGCGCTCCATCGTATCCAGTGAGCGCCGCAGGGCTTGCCGACTCGCCGCTCGCCCCTCGGCGATGTCCTTCGGCAGGACGACGTCCCGGACCCTGAACCCCTTCGAATTGGGCGAACCATCGATGACGAACGGGGCGTGCTTGCCCCCAAGAAAGCTCGGACCGCCGGAACGGGAAACCTCCGGCAGCGCCACGTAGGGCGGCAGGCCGTTCCGAATTCCACGGTCGTACGACACCATCGAACCGAACGACGGATGGAACGTGACGAAAGCCCCGCAGGCCACCGGCACCGGCGTCGGCATGCCGGTCATCAGGTAGTGATTGCCGCCGCCATGGTTCGGGTCCTTGTGATGGACCGAACGCAGGATCGTCAGCTTATCCGCGATTCCAGCCAGCTTCGGAACCGCCTCACTGAAACGGATGCCAGGAACCGAGGTCGCGATGTCCTTGAAATCCCCGCGAATCTCCGAGGGCGCGTCGGGTTTCGGATCAAACGTCTCGTAGTGCGATGGCCCGCCATCCAGCCACACGAGAATGCAATTCTTCCTCCGACCGCCGCTGGAACCAGAACCCTCGGCCCACGCCCGCATCCGAAAGAGATCGCACAGGCCAAGTCCCATGGCGCCTCCGAGACCGAGGCCCAGTTGCAGGAAGTCCCGTCGTCGGATCAGGGGGGGATGGGGAATCGGGGCCATCGCGTTCAATGGTTAAAGACGAACTCTGCGGAATTCAACAGCGCCCACAGGACATCCTCCGCGGCCGCCTGCCGCGCCGCGATGGTCCCGGCATCGGCCAGAAACGCGACCGTGGCGGCCTTCAGCTCCGACTCCGTGGGCAGCCGGCTGAAGGTGGCGAGGTACAGTTCCGTGACGATCTCCGGGGGCCTCCGCGGACTGTCCACCAACCGGTGGACGCGTCCCTCGGGGCTGGCCAGTTTTTCGTGGAGCCGCCGCGAATTCATCAGGTGAAGGGCCTGGACGACGCTCGTGCGCAGGTCGCGTTCGCATGGGCAATCCGAACTCGAATTGGGACGGCCGAACGCGTCCATGAACTGCGAACTCACCTTGTAGCTCCACGTCTGGATCGCCCGGGTTCCCGGCGGCGAACCGTTGAAATCATCGCCCACGCCGGTGAGATCATTCACCGCGTCGAGCAGCACTTCCGCCGGCAAACGGCGCCGATAGGAACGGGAGAAGTTGCGCGTGTCCGTGAGGTTGAACTCGTTGGGCGTCGAACTGAGCTGATAGGTCCTCGACTCCAGGATGGTTCGAACCAGGTGCTTGAGGTCGTACCCGTTCGCCGCGAAATCCCGGGCCAACGCCTCCAGCAACGGCTCGTTCGAAGCGGGATTCGACACGCGGAAATCATCGACCGGCTCGACAAAACCCCGCCCGAAGAACGCCGCCCAGACGCGATTCACCGCCGCCTTCGCGAAGTACGGATTCGACGGCGCGGTCAGCCAGTCCACGAACGCCTCTCTCGGATCCGTTCCGGGGCCGGCTTCCAGCTCGGGGCCGTTCGGCGCCTTGGGCTTCATCGCCACACCCGTCACCGGGTGATTCACCGCGCCGCCCGGCCCAAAGTAGAAAGTCTCCGTGCCGGCCGAGATCGGTGGCGAAAGGCCCGCCCCCTTCTGCTTCATGGGCCCGAAGATGGCGGCGAACTGGTAGAAATCGTCCTGGCTCCACTTCTCGTTCGGGTGATGGTGGCACTTCGCGCATTCCATCCGGACGCCCAGGAAGAGCTGGCTGAACAGCGTAGTGAGCTCGGCCGGTTCCCGGCGGTCCCGGTAGACGACCACCGGGCCGTCCCGATGATTCGTCCCTTCCGCGAGCAGGAGTTCCCGCGCGAATTCGTCGTAGGGTCGCCCCGAGCGGAACCAGTCCCGCAACCACTGGTCCACGGTGAACACACTCTTCACGCCCACCCGATCCGGGTTGGGCCGCAGTAAGTCCGCCCATTTGTTCGCCCAGTAGTCTGTGAACTCCGGCCGGACCAGAAGGCTCTGGATCAAAGCCGAACGGCGGGCGCGGGTTTCCCCGGCTGCCATCGCGCCGGACGCTATGCCCGGACCGGGCGCCGGGCGCGCGGTGACTCCCGGCGGAAGTCCCAGGAAACTCCGAACCTCCGCCTCGGTCGGGAGCACTCCCAGCGTGTCCAGGTACGCCCGCCGTATGAACACCTCGTCGGTGCTTAGCTCGGACGGGAACAGCCCAAGCTTGCGGAACTGCGCATGGGCGAGGTCGTCGATGAAGTTGTGCACCGGGAGCGACGCATAGCGCTGCTCCGGCAGCATTCGCTCGGCGGGAACCGTGATCCGACTCGCATCCACAAATCCCATGTAGCGGGCGACCACCACCGCCTCTCCGCTCAACGCGCCGACCCGGATCGTGCCGTACTCGTCCACCTGCGCGACCTCCTTCTCGTTGGCGCTGTAGTCGGCCAGGCGGGTGACGTCCCGCTCCGAACCATCGGAATACCGCGCCTTCACCGACAGCTTTCGCGTCTCCGCCTTCCGATAGGTTCCCTCCTTGGGGGACACGATCACACCCACGAGCGCGGGCTCGTTCGGGCGCTGGTACGGCATCCCCGCCCGCACCCAGCGGCGGAGCAATCGATGGACGTCCGATTCCGGGTCGATGCGCTGGCCCCCGCCGTGTTCGACGACACCCAGGGGCTTGAGCAACAGCAGGCTCTCATCCGGCGAGGCGGGAAAGACCCGCCGACCCCGCGCTTCCTTCACGATCTCAGTGTGGTCGGCGCGCGGGTCATAACTGAAAACCGAAAGCTTGAAGCCATTCTGGCCGTCGGCCTTCGCGTGGCATCCACCGGCGCTACAACCAGCCTTCGCCAGCACGGGAAGCACGTCCTGCACGAAGGAAGGCACCAACCTGTCGGTGTCGGCCTCGGTGGCAGCAGCCACGCTCGAACGGTCCGCGACGAAAGTCTCCCGATCGGCCGCGTCTTTCGGCGGCGCAGGCGCGAGCGTGGCGAGAAGCTTTCCCTCCGCATCGACCACCCGGACGACCCCGTCCTCGCCTCCCGTGGCGAGAGTCTTGCCGTCCCGGCTGATGGCCACCGCGTGGAGCGCGTCGTCCCATTTGCCCAACGAACGTTCCTTGGCCGTCGCCGAACTCTGCTCGCCCGTGTGCCGCTTGAAGTCCGTGAATCCATACAGCCGGCCGGCCTCGTCCGCGGCGGCGACCCTCGAGCCGTCGGCCGACCACGAAACCGCGTTCAGGGAATGCTTGCGCCCGCCGATCGTGACGACGGCTTCCCGCGTCCGCGCATCCCAAAGCTTGAGTTGCTGGTCGGCGCCGACGGAGACGAGTTCGGCCGCATTGGGATTGAATGCAACGCCCAGAACGGCGCCCACGTGACCTTCAAAACGGGCGACCTCCCGTTGCGTAAGCAGTTCCCAGGTCTTTACCAGCTTATCGCCGCCCGCCGTGGCCAGCAGCCCGCCGTCGGCGCTGACGGCAAGGTCAAACACGGTGTCGGAATGCGCCTGCCACGCGGCGATGGGTTTGCCGGAATCCGCGCCGAAGACCCGGACCCATCCCGGTTCCGCAGGCGCCCCATCCGCAACCACTAGCGCACCGCCATGCGGACTGAAGCGCAGCGCCGAAATCCGACCCAGAAGATTCGAGCGCGTCGACCACGCCTCCTCGAACGTCGACGCGTCACGCACCGTCAATTCGCGGAAGCCACCCGTCGCCAGCCATCGGCCGTCCGGACTCCAGGCGACCGAGCGAATGACGTCTGGATGCGCGTTCGTTTGGAAAAGGACGGGTTGGTTGGTGATGGCGAGGTCATGCACGACCAGTTCGGAGCCGCGCGCAAGGGCCAGTCGGCGGGCGTCGGGGTCGAGAGCCAGCGCTTGGACGGGTTGATAGGTCGGAGGAAGGGGTTCAAGGACCACGCCACGCGGCGCATTCACCCGGGCGAGGGCCTGGTCGTCCCAGGGCAGGCCGGCGCTGACCCAGCGGCGAAGGACCTCGATCTGGTTCGTTGCCAATTGCTTCTTGGGCGGCATGTGCGGATCGGCCTCCGGAATCAGCACTTCGAGGAGCAGGCTCTTTCCGCGCTTCCGAGTTGTGACAACCTTTCCGTTGTCGCCGCCCTGAAGCAGTGCCTCGCGGCTGGTGAGCACGAGGCCGCCCTTGTCCTTCTCAGGCGCATGGCAGCCAAAGCAATTGCCTTGAAGGACTCGAAGCGCGTCGGTGGTGAGACGCTCCTGTTCGGCGCGAACGGACGTGCGACGTTTTCCAAAAAGGCCGGCGTCGGCGGGACGGCTGGGAACGAGCAACGCAACCACCCCAAGCAGCACCGGGAGCGCCGCCACTACAGAGGCACGCTTCCAGGATCGGCTGCGTTGGTTCATCGCCGCAGAGTAATCGGGTCGGAATGGCCCGGACAAGCCGCGGAAACCGACCATTGCAAGGGCCTTCCCGGAACCCCTCACCCCAACCCTCTCCCCAAGGGCTGAACTTGTCCCACAGTTGTTCATGCTGAACACCCCTTCTTTGAATCGGCAGGATGCGGGGCATGCGCATCGAAGGAACGTTACGCGTCCTTGAATCCCTTTGAAGACGCCACGATCCGGCCTGCGCCATCCATCGCCGAGAACCCGCGCAACGCACGTACCCGACGCTCTGCCCGCACCCGATCCAATTCTTCGTCCAGGTGATCCCGCCCGGTCCGTTTCCCCGTCCGATGGTGAAGATGCGCCTGCAACGCCGCGAACGCCGCGTTCCGACAGCGCAAACCGGCATGGAAAAGGCGGTAACAGAAGTCGGAGTCCTCGCGCCCCCACACCCCGTCATAGAATTCGTCGAAGCCATCCACGCGCAGGAAATCGTCCCGGCCCACGGCGAGGTTGCAGCCGCGGATCGAGGTCTGAAACCGCCTCGGCGACGCCAGCCAGCGCCCGAGCGCGGGCCAGTGCATGGCGTTCTTCCGATTCTCGAGCCCATCGAGCCATGGCGAGGGCCACCACGCGCCTTCCAAACCGATCTTCAAGAGGCGCTCGGTCCGCGCCGCGGGCAGGAAGCATCGTTTCCCCTGCGTAAAGCAGCCCAATCGCGCCAACCGGAGGTGGTCCGCCACGAACTCGCGATGCAGCAAGGTGTCGTGGTCGATGAAGATTAGGAACGGGGCCCGTGAATACCGGACGCCCAGGTTGCGCACCCGCGATTGGCGAAAGCCGATGTCCTCCTGTCGGGCGTGGCACCATGGAAGAGGCCCCGGCCGCAGTACGGACTCGACGAGCTCGGCGGTCTCCGGGCGTGAACCGTCGTCCGCGACCACGATCTCGATCCGGGACTCGCTCTGCGCCAGGGCGGAACGTAGGACCAACCCCAGGGCCTCCGGCCAGTTGTAGGTGCTGATGATGATTGCCGCCCGGGGGGCGCCTGTTCGCGAGCCTGCCATATTGCCTGTCCCCATGTGTCGTTCGCGGCCCTGCCATATTGCCTGTCCCCATGTGTCGTTCGCGAGCCTGCCATATTGCCTGTCCCCATGTGTCGTTCGCGGGCCTGCCAGATTGCCTGTCCCCATGTGTCGTTCGCGAGTCTGACATATTGCCTGTCCCCATGTGCTGTCGCGAGCCTGCCAGATTGCCTGTCCCCATGTGTCGCGTCCCTAGGTGCCGCCTTCCCGTCCCCATGTGCCGCCTCAACCCCCACGCCGCGCGGCGCTCCATACCCGATCGACGCACGCCATCACGGTTTCGGCGTCGATCTGTGCCAGGCAGACGGCCTTACCCGCCACGATGCACGCAGGCTCCATCGTGGGTCGGTCCACACAGGTGCAGGGCGAAGTCACCGCCGCATGACTCCGCCCCACAGGCCGCCATTCCTCCAGACCCCCGTATTCCCGGAACACCGACACCGTGGGCAGCCCCAGTGCCACCGCCAGATGGGTGACACCGGAATCGGTTCCCACGTGCAACCCGCATCTCGTCAACACGGCGGCCAATCGGGGCACCGTCAATCCGTCCTTCACCACGCTCAGCCGGGGATTCCCCACGCCCGCCTCAAGCGCCCGCAACCGCGCCTGTTCCCGCTCGTTCAGGGAACCCGTCGCGATAACCGACCCCCGGTGCCTCGCCAGGAAAAGAGTCACCCATTCCACCCATCGTTCCACCGGCCATTCCTTGAACGGCGAACTGGCGTTGATCGAAACATGGACCCGGTCGTCCCCGCGCGGGCCCGGGAACACGCCCATCGCCCACGCCCGTTCTCCTTCCGGAATTCGAAGTTCAAACCGCGCCGGTTCGAGTGTGTACCCCGCACCGGCCAATACTTGCCTTCGCTGCTCATACACCGGCAGGGAACGCGAGGGTGCCGGGATCACCTCTCCCCCGAGCCAACGCCGCCACGCGCCGCCCCGTTGCCCCGCTCGCGTCACCCTTCGTCGCACCCCGGCCAACCCGGTCACGAACAGGGTCCGGTCGGCTCCGCTGAAGTTCACGGCCCGATCGAACCGCTCCCGAATCAACCGCCATTGCAAGTCCAGATGCCGCCACCAGGGGGGACTCGGCCTGCCCAATGGAACGATCCAGACCCGATCCACGCAGGGCACCAATTCCAGAACCTGGGCTCCCACCGACGTCGTCACGACGTGAAGCGCCGCCCCGGGATGGTGCCTCCTCAACTCCCAGAGCGCCGGGATCAGGTGGATCGTGTCGCCCAGAAAGCCCAGATCCACCACGAGCACCTTGCGGCACTCATCCTCTCCTTCCCCGTTTTCACGCACCGCGGACACCCCGGCAACGTGCCCGAACCCTCTTTCCGGTTCGACGCGAAAACCCCAACGAAACGAACTGACGTCCCCCTGTCCCGTGAGTAGCGTCCCCTCGAGTCACGCGCCGCGTCCCCGTAGCACGCCGTCGAACGAATGGAACCACTCCCCGTCTCGGTCTGCCTCGTGTCCGGCGCCGAAGAGGCGCGCATAGGGCGCTGCCTCGAAAGCGTCGCCGGTTGGACCCGCGAGTTGGTGGTCGTCCTCAACGAAGAGGTCTGCGACCGCACCGAGGCCATCGTTCTCGAACACGGCGGCCGCGTCGTGCGCCATCCCTGGCAGGGATTTCGCGAGCAGAAGAACCTCGTCCTCTCCCTCGCCTCCCAGCCGTGGATCCTCGCCCTCGACGCCGATGAAGTGGTGTCGCCGGAATTGAAACGGGAACTGATCGCCTTCCTTCAAGGCGCTCACGAGCGGTTCGCCGGCGCCCGGTTCCCCCGCCTGACCTGGTTCCTTGGCCGCTGGATCCGGCACGGTGACTGGTACCCCGACCACGTCCTCCGCCTCTTCCGAAGAGACGCCGGCCATTGGAGCGGCAGCCCGGAACACACCCACGTCCAAGTCACCGGCCGCGTCACCACCCTGGCCTCGGACCT
>JBBQIU010000078.1:0-8803 GCA_038325245.1 Verrucomicrobiota bacterium | reverse complement strand
GCTCGATGCCGACGAGGAACTTCGCCGCCATCTCGCCACCGACCCGATCCTGCGCGAACTCGCGCTCAAGGTCGAAGGACTCCGAATCGCCGTCCGCCGAGGCGATCTCAAGAAGCTGACCAAACGGCTCGAGCAGTTCGGATATCTCAGCCCGATCGGCTGACCTGCCGGGATCACCGGTTGAGCGGCGCTTCATCGCTGGGTCATTCAATGCTCACGAACCTACGGCTTCCAGCACCGCCAGAAACCGCGAAGGCGACAAGACGTAAACCGATACGGATTGAACTCTCTCACATGCCGATTAGCGTCCCCCAGATGGGGCGAATCGAGCCAGTGATGTTCAATCCTTGTCTCCGCGAGATGCTGGATCTCCACAACGCGGACGATCTTAAGAGAATGCTTGCGTTGATCCCGAGCGTCCGACTGAAGGCGCCGCGCAAAGGTGAAGTCGTCGACACGCTTGTCCGCTGCTTGTTGGGTGCGGATCTGCTCGAACTATGGAACCGCTTGAATCCGTTGGAGCAGTCCGCGGTGGCCGAAGGCGTCCACGAAGGTGACGGTATTTACGATCAAGGCGCCTTTCAGGCCAAATACCGCGGGCTACCGGTATTCGAAACAGAAGGAAAGCATTCTTGGGAGCGGCGACCGACCTTGATTCGCCTGTTCGTTCACCCGGCCGGGAATCGCGGCAAGCGCATTCCAAAGGATTTGCGTGAAAAGCTCGCGGCCTTCGTTCTCAAGCCGCCGCCGGCACAAATGGACAGCGTCGAACAGATTCCCGCGCAGGCGCCCCGGGTGCGGAACTCGCGCCGTTTCGACGCTGGGAAGGGCACGACAATCTACGCATCGCACGAAGCCCCGCTGGCCGAGCGTTTGACGGAGCAGGCCGCCATCCAGGATCTCCGAACCACCTTGCGTCTGATCGATCAGGAGAAGATCTCGGTCAGCACCAAGACTTAGCTCCCGTCGAGAGCATCGATGACGCTCTTGTGCGATCTGCTTCGCGAGGGTGACTTCTTCGAGCTGACCGAGAAGGTCAATGACTGGGATCCGGAGATCGGCCCGATGATGGGGTTTTCTTGGCTGCTGCTCGTTCAAGCGGCGAAGCTTGCGACCCTCCGGAATGGGAAGCTTTCACTGACGAGACTCGGGCAAAACGCGCTCGTGGAGCCCCCGGCGGAGATTCTCCGCGACATCTGGAAAGCCTGGCTCACCAACAAGATCATCGATGAGTTCGGCCGCATCGACACCATCAAGGGCCGAAGGGGAAAGGGACGGACGAGCCTCACGCCGCCTGCGGAGCGGCGCCTCGCGATCCGGAACGCGCTGGCGGAGTGTCCCGTTGGACGATGGGTTGAGACTGCCGAGTTCTCACGCTACATGCAGGCAGCCGGATTTCGGTTCGCAGTGACCCGTGACGCCAGGAGCCTTTATCTCTGCGATCCCCAACACGGCAGTCTTGGCTACGAGGGCTATGGTGGTTGGAACATTTTGCAGGAACGCTATCTACTCTGCCTGCTGTTCGAGTATGCCGCGCCGCTCGGGATAATTGATGTCGCCTATGAGCATCCCGCTGGCGCCAGAACGGAATACACCGCCCAATGGGGCGCGATGATCTCATCTTTCTCAGTCGTTATGATGGCCTACGGTTCTTTCGTTTGACACACTTGGGCGCTTTTGTTCTTGGCCGCCTGGATAGGTACGAGCCACCTCGAACCAAGTCGAGCGTATCGCTCTCTGTCCTGCCGCGGCGGCAGATCCGCCTTGATCACGGGGAGCTATCGCCCGACGAAATCCTATTGATCGAGAGTTTTGCGGACCGGGAAGCCGACCAACTCTGGTCACTCAGCGAGAGTAAGGCTTTTCAAGCGGTCGAGAAAGGTGCCCGGGTTGGTGAATTCCGCGCCTTTCTGGGCGCCTGTGACCCACAGCCTTTGCCCGAAGCTGTCGAGGCCTTCCTGATCTCGGTCGAGCAACGCGGCGCCGCCTGCGTCTGCAAAGGCAGTTGCCTGTTGGTCGAATGCGTCTCGCCTCAGATCGCGGAAGCCAATGCCCGCGACCCCCGGGCCGGAATGCTCTGTCGGCGCACCGGTGATCGGGGGCTTGTCATTCCCGTTGACAAGGAGGAATCGTTTCGACGAGCCATCAACGGTCTCGGTTACGGGATGCCTCGTGTTTGAAGGTCGGCCGACTGTTTTCGCCGTGGCTCCGGTGCAACCTGCGGTCGCACGCCCAGCCGGACACGCAGACCCCAAGGGTGATTCCTGGGGCTGACGTCGTCGGCGTTTCGGACCTTGACCCGCACGCCGTTCTTGACCAGGGCGTAAACCTCCCGGTTGGCAGCGGCCGGCGACATGACGCTGCGGTCGCGGGTCAGCTCGGTCAGCGCCACATCAATCGCCCCGGCCATTCGCTGATGCGGTTCCACCATCGTTGCAGCCATAGCCACGCCTTGAGGGAAGGCAGGAGGCGGCGTTCGTCCCACGGGCGGAGCAGCACTTGGTCGCCCCACTCGCCGTCCGGGTCCGCAAGCCTGAATCGGGCCAAGTGCTGGGCCTGCTCGATCGTAGTCCACCTCCGATGATTCTGAGGACTTGCATGGGCGGGTCCTCGTGGCACGGTCGAGCCATGCGGACAGCGGTGGACGCCATCTACGAACATGGGCACCTGCGCCTGCTCCAACCCCTGCCGTTGCCGGAAAACACCCAGGTGCGCGTGGCGATCGAGCTGCCGGTAGCTGGGGATCTCGAGCGCCAGGCTTGGCTGGAACAGAGTGAGCGCAGGCTTCGAGCCGTCTGGGAAAACTCGGCAGACGATGTCTACAACGAGTTGCTCACGCGGTGACGTCGTCTTGCTGCCGATCCCGTTCACGGATCTGAGCAGCAGCCGGGTGCGGCCGGCAGTGGTGGTGGGTTTGGGTACGTTTCCCGGCAATCTCTTCGTGGTCCTTGTCACCTCCCAACTGACGAACGCAGACCTGATCCTTGCCGACTGGAGCGGCGTCGGACTCAACGTCCGAGCGGAATCAAGGGCCAAATCTGCACGGTCGAGCAACGTCTGGTTCGTCGAGTGGTCGGAAGGATTTCAGCCCGGGACCAAGCGGAGCTGGATTCTCGATTGCGGGGCTGGCTGTGTCTCTGATTTCTGTCAGACAATTTCAGACACCCAACCTTCGGAAACCTGCGCGAACTTTCGCGACGCATATTTTGGACCGACCTGCAGATCGCCCTTTATTTACGGGGTATTCGCGAAGGTTCGCCCTGTTTTCCCGAAGGGCGGATCTCGGTCTTCAAAGCCGTCGTGAACCGGTCCGCCCGGCTCGGTTGTGTTTGATTCGTGCACTCGCCGCGAGCTGTAGCAGGTGAGGGCGCTGCTCTGCATCGCGCGAGTGGTAACTCTGATTTGCCGAGGCGCTTCAGGCGACGGCGCGCGGGGCGACGGGCAGGTTGGTAGGGTCTCGACATCTCCACCTGGTCCCACCGCCCAACGTCTTTGCAAGTGGCGCACGATTAATTCACCAATGCGGGGTCAATGGGAGCCGCAGCTGGGTTCTGAGTGGTCGCCACGCTCCGGAATCCCACCTCGACAATTCTTTGTTCGCTCGCGATGCGCTCGAAGTCGTCGAGGGAGGGGAGGGTGAATTCGGCGTGGCGGGCGTAGGCGCGGTGGACGGCTTTGCTGTTGTGGCCGAGGGCGGCTTGGGCGAAGCGTTCGGGGTAGCCGCAGACCATGGCGCGCTCCGCCCAAGCGTAACGGTACGAATGGAGGGTGACACCTTTGATACCGAGCAGGTGGCAGCGTCTGTTGACGAGCTTGGCCCGGTGTTTTTCGTGGAGCTCGGACAGCCGCGGGAAGAGGGGGCCCTCGGCGAGCATGGTGCGCAGGAGCCCGGCGAGTTCCTCGCCGAATCGCAGGACTACGGGCGTCCCGGTCTTCCGCCGCTGGTACGCGATGGTCTGGGTCCGCCAGTCGACGTCCTCGGCGCGGAGGGCGGCGACATCGGATTGCGATCCGCCAAGGTGCCAGCAGAAGCGGTAGTACGCATTCCATTCGGGGTTCGTCTCGGCATCGACGATTCGTTCGTGCTCGGCGGCGGTGACGGCGCGCTTCGCTTTGAAACGCATCTTCGGCCATTGGCGTTTGTGCAGCAGGGCGACCGGGAGCCACCCCATATCCAAGGCGAAGTTCTGAAGGCGCCGAAGGTTCAGGTTAGTGGAGACGGAGCCGGCTTTGAGCACGGCGAGAAAGATCTTTGGACGGGTGTCGACGAGAGGTCGGCGCAAGAGCGGGGTGAAAGCCGCCTGGCGTCCGGCGACTCCCCACCGATCGCGGGTTGGGCCGTGTTTGATTTCGATGATGGCGGTGAACACGTCTTGCCAAGTGCGTTTGGCGCCGTCGGGGTCGGCGCCAGTGAGGTACATCCGGGCGAGCTGCAGGTTGAAGGCCGGCTGATCGTGGGCGTCGTTGCGGGCCTGAACGAGTCGGGCGGCTTCCCGGGGGTCGGATGTGCGCAGGCTTTCGCGTTTTCCGGTGACGGAATCGAGGACGTAGAACTGGCTGCCGGTTCGGCGGTAGGAGCGGTAGCGTGGATTCATCGGGTCGGCGACGAGTCAACAAAGGCTACCGACGAGCTAGCTACCTGCGTGACGGAAGGGTGGGGAGGAGTGCTGGAGCGGTGGGAAAATGTGCCAGAGCGGCACATTTTATGCACAGTTTTGAGCACACCTGCCACCCGATGTCAGGCTTAAGTCCCTCAGCTCAAGGAGTTAAGAGATGGAGCCAATGGTCGGGATTGAACCGACGACCTACGGTTTACGAAACCGTTGCTCTACCACTGAGCTACACTGGCTTTTTTTCTGCCTGGTTGCAGGTGGGGAACCCGCAGAACAAGGATTAAGAACGGCTCCTTGCCTCCGGTCAAGCGGGAGGGTCACATTTCCCCTAAACATCTCAACGTCGTAACATCTCAACGTCGTAACGCCTCAACGCTCCTGGTCGAGTTCCCTGAGAAGGAATTCGCGGCGATTCTTCACCTGGCGCCGGAATGAGTCCATGTGCCGGCGGAATCGCTCCAATGCCGCGGCCGTGCTCGGGTTCGGAACGGCGTCGTCGTCCTGAACTTCGCCGAATCCCAATCCCTTCGGAGGCCCGCCGTCCTGGGCACCCCCGACGACCGTCGCGCGATAACGGATCTCCGGCTCCAAAGAACGTTCCATGCGCCCAATCGCGCCTTCCATCTTCTCCGGGGTGAATTCGTTCTCGAGAATCTCCCGCAGGCGTGCCTTGAAGCGGGTCCGGAATTCAGGGTTGGCAAGCAACGGGCCGGAAAACCATCCGGGATTGCGCCACCAACTCTGGCCGCCATGGGGACCGCCCCCGCCAAAGAACCGCTCCGTCAACTTCATCCTGGGTTGGGCGCCGGACATGCCGTAGCTGAGGGGCATCGTGTACCAGTCGTACTGGGGCGAGGCGCCGTCGTAGTCGCCCCAGGTCTTGTCCTCGTCCCAGGGGATGATCTCCCACTTCCCGTCGGCGCCGGGCGCCCGGTAGAGGAAGTAATTGTTGAAGAAGCCGTCCCAGTTCTGGGTGACCATGTTCACGGCATAGTAGTTGATGAATCCGGCGACGTTGAACCGACTTTCGATTGCGCGCCATTGGTCCGCACCACGAGTCTTGTTCAACTGCTCCACGGTCTCAACGAGTTGCCCGTGTCCGGTCTCCGGGTTGTTCTTCTTTTCGTGCTGCCCGATGAGATCGCCGCCGTACCAGATCAGCTTGAACAGGTCGCCATCGGAGTCTCGGCCCACGCGCCGGAGAAAGGTGCTATTGGGCTGTTCGACAAACAGGTGGTAGCCGACCGGACGTCCGTTGTACCAGGCACGCCAGTGGCCGCTCAATGGAGTGGGGACGCCCGCTGCCCGAAAGACTTCGAAGGAAAGGTGTTCGGCGAGAACAAAGCGGGGTTGGTACTCGAAGAGCACATTGACGGTGCTCATGCCGTCCAGGAGTTGATCGTTATGAAGGCGCACCTTCCATCCGGCCTGGCGGGGCGTGATGCGGATGTGATCGAAGACACGGGCCTCGGGCGAATGCGGCGCCATATAGACAAAGGTGGCGTCGCCGCGGGCAGGTTCAGTGCTTCGGACGGGTTGGCGTGCCCGACGACCGCTCCAGTCCATGTTGCGGATCGATTGCCCGGGGGGCTCTGGGGCGCCGTGCTGGACAAGGAAGGCGAACGGAACAGCGGCTGTGTTAGTGATTGTCCCAACGTAAATTGACCACGTCGGGCGGCGTTCGTTTGGGTGAGGCACGGTTCGCCGAGACCCTTGGCGATCGACGGCATTGACGTAGAGCCGAAGGAGTTGTCCCTCAGGTTGTGGCGGAACGGATGCCGTGTAGGCGCCCCGGGTGGCGTCCCCGGTCGAGCGCGTCATGGCAAGGATGGTTTCTATGGGTTTCTGATTCTCCGCGCCTCCCGAAGCCCGCCTGGAAGAAGTCCCGTCGAGACTCAGCCGACGGAAGTGGAGGGTGACCGCTTCGATGCCATCCGGGTCCGCAGCGTTGAGGGTGACCGTGATGGGATGTCCAGACGATGGGGAGTCGATGCGGACGTCGCGGACGATCGGCGGGAGATTCGTGGCGAAGGCGTGGTTGGGTTGTCCGGGCGATCCGCCGGACGCCTTGTGAACTGGCAAGGGAGAGGGCGCCCAATTGTCCGGTGAATCGGAAGGACCATCGGGCACGATTCGCTCGAGCGATGCGGACGTTCCATCGGGCGAAAGCGGCCAGGGGGGGATGTCGTCGAAGTCCACGGCATCGACGGATTTCCCGGAGGAATCAGCGAGTTCGATGCGTTCTCCACCGTGGCTGAGGCGTCCGGCGAACTCGCCGACCACGGTCGCCTTGGGGCCGTAATGGATGACGAACGCGCCGCGGTCGCGACAAATGACGATGAATTCCTTGGGGGGCAGGATGTTGGAGTTTGTGAAACGGAACTGCAGGCCTTTGATGAACGACCATCCGGCAAGGTCGATGGGCTTATCGCCCGTGTTCAGGAGCTCGACCCACTGGAGTTCGTCACGGTCGTCCGGCGGATGATACATGATTTCGTTGATGACGATCCTTCCCCAGGCGGTGGGCAACGCGAGCAGCGCGAGCCAGGGGAGAAGGCGGAGGAAAAGCCGTGATCGGATCATGGGGAGGTCCGACGGTCTTGAAACCGGGCGTGCGGACCATGAACCGCGGAAGGAACGGCTGCCCTCAGCCGTCTTCGCTTTGCTTCGACGCGCCATGCCCCGGCCCTCTCCCGCGAGCGGGAGAGGGGGAAATGGCTCTGCGGGTTTCGAGGGTGACGAGACAGGTTCGCTGGGTCGGTTCATGGGCAGGCCGGAGGAAGTAGTATCGCATGCAGCCCTGCCTGCGGGCTCGATCGGGCGCGAGGTTGCGCCTGCCGGTTGGGCAACCGGCGATACAGCAGACAGGGCAGTCTGCGTTACGGCGCGGAGGTCAAGCCGGACGCCTTGGTACGGGTTCATGAGTAGGAACGTTTTCCAAAAATTGGACACGTATTGGGACCATGAACCGTGCGATGGAAGGCGCCGCTCCGTCGGCGCCGAGGATTGGGTTGGGGCTAGGGTTCTACAGGTTCCGACGGAGCGAAACCCTCCAGGGCGGCTTCGGTTCATGGGTAGCGACGTGTTCCAAGAATTGGACACGCATTGGGA
The DNA here is from genome assembly GCA_038325245.1 of Verrucomicrobiota bacterium. Lineage (GTDB taxonomy): Bacteria > Verrucomicrobiota > Verrucomicrobiia > Limisphaerales > CAIMTB01 > CAIMTB01. Next base: position 1,079 of record JBBQIU010000078.1, on the reverse strand, counting down.
CCATGAACCGTGCGATGGAAGGTGCCGCTTCGTCGACGCCGAGGATTGGGTTGGGGCTAGAGTTTGACAGGTTCCGTCGGAGCGGAACCCTCCAGGGCAGCTTCGGTTCAAGGGTAGGCGGGTTTTCGGATGTCGGGCTGCTGGCATTCGGACCCTGAACCGCGTTGCCAGGAGCGCGGACACTCTTCCTTCGCGTTGCCGCGTGCATCGTTAATGACTGGATCGTTCCGGCTCAGGGCTTGAGATCGGTGGGTTTGACGGGGGCGTTCCGCCACTCGTCGGTCACGGCCCAGAGATTCAACGGGATCATGGACGTGCCGAACTTCAGGAAACGAGAGCTGCCGTCGGCAAAGGCGAAATTAGAACCGCCGGAACGGCTTTTGTCGTCGGAGGTGTGACGATTCTGGGCGACGACATCGACGTCATTGCCGCGGTCGCCTTGATCGAAGTCCATGTGGACGTGGGGGGAGCCGGACTTCTTTTCCCCGAGGATGATGGTCTCGGACGGTTGAGGGATGGCGGCGCGGCGCATGCCATGGGTCCATCTCCATAACCGATGCTCTTGATAGTCCTCGGGAGGCAGGGAGGTCCGGAAGTGGTCGTTGAATCCGTTGATGATGAAGCTGCGGCGGGCCCCGAGTTTCTGGCTCGCGTCGAGGTAACCCGAGAAGGGAGGGAACCGATCCGCGGGGCAGGCGACGATTTCAGGATCCTTGAAGTAGGGGAAGATGGCCCAGGGCCAGGCGTTGGTCGGTTCACGGCGGGGCGGAAAGTAATCGTCGTTGTCGTCGGCGTACATGCCCAGGGCGAGGCTGAGTTGTCGTTCGTTGTTCAGGCATTGGATGGCCTTGGCCTTGCGTTTGGCTCCGGCGAGAGCGGGGAGGAGCATGGAAGCTAGGATGCCGATGATGGCGATGACGACGAGGAGTTCGATCAGGGTGAAGGCGCGCCGTCGCGGGAGGGAACGTGGGGATTGTTTCATGGGGAGGTCCGAGGGTCTTGAAAACGAGCGTGCGGACCATGAACCGCGGAACGAACGGCTGCCCTCACCCCGGCCCTCTCCCGCGAGCGGGAGAGGG
>JBBQIU010000077.1:0-8856 GCA_038325245.1 Verrucomicrobiota bacterium | reverse complement strand
GGCCATGGAACCGGGGATGATGCCGAGCACGCCGACGCCGGCGGGGGTCGCGCCCTTGCGATGGACGACCACTTCGCGTTCGACGCCATCGATCACGTGTCGCTCCTTCCAGGCGAAGTTGTGGTGGTTCTCGACGTCGAGCAGCACTTCAGCGCCGAGGTTTGATGCGATGTGACGATGGATGAGGGCGTGGTTGGCGGCGGCATAGCGGCCCATCAATTCCATGGCCGCCCAGTATTCGGCGCCCTCTTCGGAATCGAGGTGGAGCCAGGCGAGATTCTTGTGTTCGCGGGGGAGTTCCGGGTGAAGGGCGCTGGCCTGCTTGCTGTAATGATCGCAGACGGAGGCGCCGGTTCCACGGCTGCCGCTGTGGCTGAGCAGGGCCACGTATTCGCCCGGGGGAAGGCCGGTGGCGGAGGCTTCGCCTGGGGCGGGCTCCGGGACAGCAAAGGTGCCGAACTCGACGAAGTGATTGCCGCTGCCGCTGGTGCCGAGTTGAGACCAGGCCCGGCTCTTGTTGTGCCGCGTGATGTTGCTGACCGTCCAATCGTCATCCATCACCTCGTGCTGCCGGCGCTCAGTGAAGTGGGCGCCGACACCGAATCGTGTCTCCTGTTCGATGGCCCGGATGAGCCGGTCGCGTCGGCGATCGAGGTCGCGAACGGACCAGTCGAGGACCGTGAGCTTCATCCGGCAGGCGATGTCGACGCCGACGGCGTAGGGGATGACGGCGTTCTCGGTGGCAAGGACTCCGCCGATGGGAAGCCCGTAACCGACGTGGGCGTCGGGCATGAGGGCGCCGGCGACGGAAATCGGGAGCTGGCAGGCGCGGGCAAGTTGATTGACCGCGTCGGGTTCGAGTCCGTCACCCCATTGATGCCAGGGAGCGGGCGCCGTCCGGATGACGCGGGCGGAGCGGAGCAAGGCCTTCGCGAAGTCCCCGCGCAGATCGTCGTCGGCGAAGCCGGACGGGTTGCGGACGACCGACTCAACGTCAGCGGCGAGCCCGGTCTTGTCGAGGCCCTTGAGGATGTATCGGCAGATGAAGTCCATGCCCCGGCGCGTAGCTTCGCCGGGCGGCACACCGAGGTGGATGAGGTCCTTCTGGTTCACCGCGGTCAATCCACGTGGTCGACGGATTCCTCCTCCCACTTGCTCTTGGGGCGAGGGTCCTGATTCGGACGGAGCATCCGTTTCTGACGGTCGCGATCACCGGCGTTGCGGACGACGGGGATGGGTTGCTCGGAGTTGATATCGAGGCCCGTCACGTACATCGCTGCGGAACCGGTCATGGGAAGCGGGATGAAGTCCTGCACCTGCTGGAGGTTCCAGTTCTCCTTGCGCAGGAATTGTTCCACAGCGCCCATCTCCTTCTCGGTGCAGCCCGGGAAGCTGGAGATGAAATAAGGGACCAGGTACTGCTCCTTCCCGGCGTCCTCGCTGAGTTCGTGGAACTTCTCCATGAACGCGGGGAAGTCCCCGGCGGGCTTGCGCATGCGCCGGAGCACCTCGGGATGCATGTGTTCCGGGGCGACCTTCATGTGGCCGGAGACGTGATTCTGGACGAGTTCCTTCAGGTACTCGGGCGTGCGCAGCGCGACATCCATGCGGATGCCGGACTGGACGAAGACGTGCTTGACGCCCGGCTGTTCCCGGGAGCCACGGAGGAGGTCGAGCCCCTTTTGTTCATCGATGCCGAAGTGGGGGCAGATGCTGGGCCAGAGGCAGCTCGGGCGGTGGCAGCTCTTGCATGGGTCCACGTGACCGTTCTTGGCCCCGTAAAGATTGGCGGTGGGACCGCCCAGGTCCGAGATGGTGCCGCGGAAGTTCGGGCTTTCGCTCAGTTTGCGGATCTCCTTGAGCACGGAATCGACGCTGCGGCTGGACAGAAACTTGCCCTGGTGAAAGCCGAGTCCGCAGAAGGTGCAACCGCCCGGGCAGCCGCGGGAGACGATGATCGAATCCTTGATGGTGGCGAATCCGGGGACCTTGCCCTCGTAGGATGGATGCTGGGCCCGCATGAAGGGGAATTCGTACAACGCATCCAGATCCGGGCCGTCGACGGGAAATGCGGGGGGCTCCTGGATGAGTGCGCGGTTGCCGTGCATCTGGAGGAGTCGCCTGCCTGAATAGGGGGTCTGCTGGGCCTCGACGACCTTGGTCAGGCGGAGCAACAGCTTGTTGTCGGCCTGGATTTCCTCCCAGGAGGGCAGACGGAGCCAGTCCTTGAAGTCCGCGGCGGCGGTGGCTTTGGCGCCGAGGAAGAGCGCCGTTCCCCGGATGTTGCTGAGGTCGGTGTTGCCCTCCCGGAGGCGCTTGGAGATCTCCCGGGCCGCGACTTCGCCCATGCCGTAGACGAGGATGTCGGCCTTGGCGTCGGCCATGATGGAGGGTCGGAGCTTGTCCTCCCAGTAGTCGTAGTGCACGACCCGGCGCATGCTGGCTTCCATGCCACCGAGAACCACCGGAAGTCCCGGGAAGGCGCGGCGCGCCATCTGGCAATACACGACGGCGGCGTGATTCGGACGTTTCCCCGGCGCGCCGTCCTCGCTGTAGACATCGACCTTTCGCTTGTGCCGCGCGGCGGTGTAGTTCGAAAGCATCGAATCCAGGTTTCCCGCCGTGATGCCGCAATAGAGGCGGGGACGCCCCATCCCCTGGATCGACTCGATGTTCTTCCAGTCGGGCTGCGCAATGATGCCGACCCGATAGCCTTCCGCCTCGAGCACGCGTCCGATCATGGCGGCACCGAACGACGGATGATCCACGTAGGCGTCGCCGGTGATGATCAGGACATCCAGCTCGTCCCAGCCACGGGCGAGCATTTCGGCTCGGGACATGGGCAGGAAGCCGGCGGTATCGGCGTTTGCGGACGGGGTTGGGGGCGGCTTAGCCATTATTGGAGACGAACCATGGCCCAAGTGACGGAACGCTGCAAACGGAAGGAAGGAGGGGGGAGGCGGGCAACAACCGCTTGCCACACAGCCAATCCTTCGATACCCAGTGATCCTCCCTGGAAAACCAGCGCCGCCGCCGACGTCTCAAGGCCTCGGGTTGGTTGGGGGAGAGGCCCAATTCCCAACGCCATCCAACCCCACGCCGATGAAGATTCCCGTCCAACAATCCCGCCTTCCCTGGCCCAATTTGCGTGCTGCGTCGAAACGTGCCCCCCAGCGACGTCGAGCCGCGGAGGAATCTGGATCGAGGAGTGCGGGGGGGCGCGGTCGGGGCTTCACCCTGATTGAGCTGCTGGTGGTGATCGCCATCATCGCCCTTCTGGCGAGCATGCTCCTGCCCGCGTTGGCATCGGCAAAGGAGAAGGGTCGGGCGACGAAGTGCCTGAACAACATCCGCCAGATCAGCCTCGCGTACACGCTCTACGGCGACGACAACGGGGACGACATGGTGACGTTGTACCTGATGACGCCGGCGCCCACCAATGCCCTCATGCCTGGCGGTGTGACGTGGTGGATCGACCTGATGCGGGGCTCGTTGCAGGGCACGAACATCCTCGCCTGCCCGTCCGTGAGGAATGGTTTCGGCATCGCGATGAACCACCCGGAACTCACCGCCTGGACGACCGACTCGCGGCCCAAGCTCGCCAGCATCAAGCGTCCGAGTGAATCCGTTCCGATCGCGGACGCCGGCATCGTCGTGAACCTTCGCGAGCGGAATCCGGACGAATGGGTGGAGAAACCGAACTCCGCCTTCATGTATTGGCGCACGCCCACCAACCGCGGTTGGTACGATTCGGAAGCGCACCGGGCGATCGGGCGCCACAGGCGCCGGTGCAACATGGGCTTCGTGGACGGTCATGCCGCACCGCAACGGGTCAGCACCCTCGGGCTCCAGTTTTTTCCCGGCAAGGACGAGGCCGGACGCGACGCGACCGGCGTCGCCTGGCTGGGTGGCAATGAGCGCTACGACCCACGCTGGATGTGGGACAGGGAATGAACTCGAAATCCTGGGCTCAAGTGGGCCTGCTCGCCGTTCTCGTGGTCGCAGTGGTGGCCATGTTCTTCCGGTCCTCTGACCAGCCCCAGATCGACTTCAACCCTTACCGGGCCCTGGGAACCGTGGCCGGTGAGGAGGTCTCCGAAGTCCTCGGCGGCAAGGGCCGGATCGTTCTGGTGATCCCGGAACCAGGCCCGGACCCCGATCCCGTCATGGAATCCCAATTGGACGCCTTCAAGGCTTCCCTGAAGGCCCGTGGCAAGGTCGAGGTGGCCTCGACGGTGACGGTCGCGATGGACCCCTTCCAAAGGATGAGCACGGGTGGCGCGATGCCCTCCGAACAGTTCGCAGCCCTGCGGGAGCGCCACCCAAACATGGCGGGCCAGGTGTTCTTCATCGGATTTTCCGCCTTGTCCGAAACGGAATGGAGGGACCTCAAGACAGACGCCACCCAGCGGATGGTGGTCTCGGCCCCCCTTCCCGGGTACGACCTCCTTCTGCGCGAAGGCATCCTGCGGTTCGCCATTGTTCCGCGCACCATGGCGGCGGATGCGGCGCCGACGTCGGCGAAAACCACACGGGAGATCTTCGATCAGGAATATCTGATCCTGAGGGCCGACGCGGCGCCTTAGACAGGCTGTAAGGAACAAAGGATGGGTTTGAATTACCGGGAGAGACCCTGACGGCGGCGCAGAATCCATCCGGCGAGAACGGCCAGGGATCCACCCGCCCAAAGAGTCGAGGCTTCCGGCACGGCCACGGCGATCGATCGAAGGTCGGCGCTCGCCATGACGGTTCCGAGAGCGGCGAGTTGGCCGCTGGCCAGATCAATCCGGTAGAGGTCATTGCCGTCGGAGAGGAAGGCGTAATTCAACCCTGCCATCGGGCTGAGCACGTCGAATCCCACGTCCTCGCCGATGTCAAAGCCGATGCCGCCCAAGGTCAGGCCGAACTGGGTGTTGAGAACCGAGAACTGGGGTCCGACGCTGTGAAGGTTCAGCGTGTTGAGATCCGAGTCGATGCTGTACAGCGCGGTGGCGCCGGGAGCGTCGACGTTGTTGATGTACGCTGCGGCGCGAAGATTTGGGTTTGCGCCGAAGTTCACGTCGCCGGCGGCATACGTGAGCAATCCATCGGCGGTGACGACGCCCGTGCCGGGGGTGATCCGGAAGTTGTTGTCGCCAGAAAACACCCGCAACCGATCGGCGGCAGGATTGAAGTCGATGGCGGTGGGCGAACCCAGGGCGGCGTTGGGAACACTGACCGAGGCCGCCCCGCTCAGCGGGTCGAGGGTATAAAGCGTGCCGCTTGCGCCCAGGCCATAGACCTTCCTGTCCCCCGAGAAAAAGACATCAATGTCGACAAGGGAATCGCCAACGTTGAGTCCGGAGATGGCGGAATCCATGGATACGGCGCCAGTTTGGCTGAAGCGGAGCAGGCGATCCCCCCCACGGGTGAGTCCCAGGAAATCGACGCCGAGTGCGGACGTCGCGATCAAGGGCAGGGAGGCGGCTCCCAGAATGCAGGTACGAAGATTTTTCATATTGAGTTCCTATGTGCACCCTCATTGACGCGCGGCGTGCGGAACTGGATGCATGGGGATCGAGGCTTCGAACCTTGGTGTTGGGAGCGCAGATGCAAAGGACATTGAAACCCAACGTCCCGGAGCGACGCCTTTTGGCCATCTCTTGTGCCGTCTGTCCCTGACATCCGTCGTCGCTCAGCCCCCTTGGGGGAATCAGTGGAGAATGGCCTAACGATGGCGATTTGGCTGAAGTGCTGCGTTCCACTATCCTGACACCGCCGGAGTTCACAACCCTGGGACCATGAATCGATTCGAATCCAAACTCGCCGAGCACCGGCTGACGCTGAGGCGGGGACAGTTTCGGACACTGCAGATCAACGTCGGCCGGAAGTGCAATCAAGCCTGCGCGCATTGCCATGTGGACGCCGCGCCATGGCGCACGGAGATGATGCCCGGCTTTGTCGCCCAGCGTGTCGGGGAATGGATTCGCGAACATCGGCCCGCCATCGTGGATATCACTGGAGGCGCCCCAGAGTTGAGCGAGCATTTCCGATACTTTGTCGAGACGGCGCGTGAGGCCGGCTGCCACGTCATGGACCGGAACAACCTCACCATCATCGAGACGCCGGCCTTCGCCTGGCTGCCCGAATACCTGGAGAAACACGAGGTGGAGATCGTCGCCTCGTTGCCTTGTTATTCCGAGGACAACGTGAATGCCCAACGCGGCGAAGGAGTGTTCGCGAAAAGCATTGCGGCCCTTCAGAAACTGAACGCCGTCGGTTACGGGACAACGTTGCCGCTCAACCTGGTGTTCAATCCGATCGGGCCGAAATTGCCCGGTTCCCAGGCGGAATTGGAGGCCGACTACAAGGAGGCGCTTCATCGCGAGTTCGGTATCGTGTTCAACAAGCTGTTCACGATCACGAACCAGCCCATCGGGAGGTTTGCCGAAGATCTTCACCGACAGGGGCAGTGGGACGCCTACCTGGAGTTGCTCGCCAACCATTTCAATCCATCGACGGCCGAGGGCTTGATGTGCCGTAGCACGATCAGCATCGGTTGGATGGGCGAAGTGTTCGATTGCGACTTCAACCAGATGTTGAGCATGCAGGTGCGCAACGGCAAACCCCTCCACCTTTGGGATGTGACGCCGGAGGGGATGGACGGTTGGGGGATTCAAACGGGCGTTCATTGCCTGGCATGCACGGCCGGTTGCGGCAGCAGTTGCACGGGGACCATGAAATAGCCCACCGCCTTTCCGGCTCCTGCTCCTTCGCGGAATGGCTTGGGCGGCGCGGGACAACCTCTACCGCTTCGACGCGCTCGCCGTGGAGGGGGTGAAGCTGGCCGAGTCGTTTCCCTGGACGGGTTCCAGGACGGCAATCAGGGGGCGGTGATCGGAGGCCACGGCTTCGGGCAGCACCTGGGATTCGAGGGTTCGCCACGCCGCTCGCGGTGACGCGAGAATGAAGTCGATCCGGGACCTCGGAGACTCTGCGGGAACTGTCGGGCCCGCCCCTTCGCCCGCCGTGTCTTCCCAGGCGGTCGCAGAGTCGAGCATTCGGCGCATGACACGACTCTCGGGCGTGGCGTTGAAATCTCCGGCGAGGAGCGTGGGCTCAGATCCGCGCTCGAACTCCTCCAGCAATGCTCCGACCTGATCCCATCGATCACCATCTTCGCGCGTGGCATCCAGATGGACTCCAACCCACCGGATGCGCCCAGTCCCTGGAATGTCAACGCTGGCCGAGACCGCGATTCGGGGTTCGCGTCCGGGCGAGCCCGGTAACCGGATCACCCTGGGATCGAGCAGGGGCCATCGACTGAGCAGTGCCTGGCCGTACTCCCCTCCTTGGAAAGGCATGGCGGCGCCGAACCAGCCATGGAGGCCCGTCAAGCGCGCGTACTCGGCGGCCTGATCCACGCCGCCCGTCCGGGTGGCCCCGCGATCGACTTCCTGGAGCGCGACGAGATCGGGGCGAGCCTGGGTGATTACGAAGGCGATCCTTCCAAGATCGAGCCGCCCATCGACGCCTTCGCCGTGGTGGAGGTTGTAGGCCATCACCCGGAGCGAGGCGTGTGTCGTGCGGGAAACGTGAGTGCAACCCGCGGCCGTGGCCGCGGCTGTGGCAAAGCCGAGGAGGAAGTTGCGTCGATTCATGGGGCTGCGGGGGGCACTCTGGAACCGCAGAGGCTCAGGGTCCACCAACAGTTCGTTGGAGGGTTTTGGGTTGTGCCGGCCCGATCGGCTCGTGCGCCACCCCGTGGCTTGGGCAATCGCGAAGCACCCTCCATGGCGAAGGTAAGTCCGTTCCCGGCGGACCGGGGCGGTTGACCGACCGGGGGTGCGTGCCAAGAGTGGCGGTGCCGTGTTCCGCCTGCTCATTGCCTCCGTCGCGAATCGGTTCTTGTCCCGGGCGCGGCGCGCTTCGGGTTCCCTGCCGTGTGTGGCCGCGGGGGTCGCCCTGGTTTGGGGCGGAAGCCTGGGAGCCTGGGCCCAATCGGACGTGGTCCTCGACGCCGACGCGGCGTCGTTGAAGTCGGGGCGGCTTGAATTCCAGTTCCAGACGGCTGCGGGCAATCCGGCCGATTTCCAGATCTGGCGCTCGGAGGCTCTGGGCGCGGAAGGAATTTGGGAAGTGGTGGCCGCCGCGACGGTGGAAGCGGTCAGCGAAGGTCTCTTCCGCGGCACGCTGCCGTTGTCGGGAGGTTCGCGGGAATTCGTTCGGGTGCTGCGCGTGGGGCTTCCGCCAATCGGGCTGGCGCCGGTCTTGAACGAAGTGATGTCGGACAACGTCTCGGCGCACGCTGTGGGGGCGGGGGGATATTTGGATTGGATCGAGCTGTTCAACCCTCATGACGAGGCGGTGAACCTGGAGGGGTACGGTTTGTCGGACGACATCCTCCAGCCGGACCGGTGGACGTTCCCGGTGCGGGTGATGCAGCCGGGCGGATACTTGATCGTCTACGCGTCGGATGCGACGCCTCCGCTACCCGTTGGAGGCGGCGTGCTCCTGGCGCCCTTTGGGATTCGAAACAGCGGTGAGACCCTGGTGTTGTCGGACCCGTTCGGGCGGGAAGTGGACCGCGTGATCCTGCCTCCGATGAATGCCGACCAATCGCTCGGGCGGGTTCCGGACGGGGGTGCCCCATGGCACCTTTATGCGAAGGCCCAGGTCTCGCCGGGCGTCGAGAACGGAGCGGTCTCCGATGGAGCGGTCGTCTTTCCGCCCGAGTTTTCGGTGGACGGAGGGTTTCACGACCAGCCGCTGGAGGTTCGAGTGACGACACACGAGCCGGGCGGAGTGGTGCACTTCACGACGGACGGTTCGGAGCCGACGGGGTTGTCGGCGCGGAGCGACGGTCCGCTAGCGGTG
>JBBQIU010000076.1:0-8875 GCA_038325245.1 Verrucomicrobiota bacterium | reverse complement strand
CTCCGAGCCCATCGGAGGGAGCGGTCTGGCCTTGGCCTTCTGGAACGGGATGCTCCACGTGGGCGGGCATTTCGTTCGCGCGGGCGGCGTCACGGTGAATCACATCGCTCGCTGGGACGGAGAGGTTTGGTCGGCCCTGGGGACGGGCGTCGGAACCACGGCCGGAGCCTTCGACACGAACGTCCGCGCCCTTGCTGCCTCCCCGTCCGGGTTGATCGCGGCGGGGCAATTCTTACGCGTGGGTGACGTCGCCGCGTTCGGACTTGCCCGATGGAACGGCAGGGAATGGTCGCCCCTGACAACGGGGGAGATGGCAGCGCCATCCGTTGCGTGCCTGGCGGCTACCGAATCGGGGACGGTCTACCTTGGTGGCCCGTTCTCGCGGTTGGGCCAGACCTTTGTGGGCTACGGCGTGGGCCGCTATCGTGCGGGGCGATTCGAGGCCCTTGGACAGGGCCTTCAGGGGCGGGTCCATGCCGTGACATCGGACGGAGTGGGAAACGTGTTCGCGGGTGGCGAGTTCGCCTACGGCGGCGGAATTCCCCTTGGGAATATCGGCCGGTGGACCGGGCGCGAATGGGATGCGTTGGGCGAAGGCGTCAACGGAGGCGTGCACGCGGTAGCCTTGATGCCAAACGGCCATGTCGTGGTGGGGGGCGTGTTCGATCGGGCAGGGGAAATCGAGGCGCGTGGCGTGGCTCGTTGGGATGGAGTGAGCTGGTCGGACTTCGGCGGGGCGTTGGGCGGTCCGAATGCCGGTGTGTACGCCCTGCAGCCTGACGGCGAGGCGCTTTACGTGGGCGGTTCGTTCGACGGCGTCGGGTCCATTCCGACACGAAACGTGGCGCGTTGGAACGGCGTGGGCTGGGAAGCGTTGGGCACCCTTGGGAACAACGGCATCGCCGGCGTCGTTCAGTGTTTGATCCTCCATGGAGACTCGCTGTATGTGGGCGGCATCGTGACGGAAGCCGGAGGCCAGGCGGCCACGGGATTTGCGCGCTGGAGGATTGCCGAACGGCGGTGGGAGGCGCTTTCGGGACTTCAGCCCGTCGATCCCTCTGAAATCGCCATCGTGCATGCCATGGCATCGCTCGAGGGCGGACTCGTCCTTGCGGGAAGGTTCCGCCTCGCGACACGCGACGGAGATGTGCTGGACCTTGCCCAGTGGAGCGGCGTCGCACTCGGAGCGGTGCGGGATCGGATCGCCCATACGGGAACCGATTCGATCCGGGCCCTGGCCGTCGACGGAAGCGATCTGTACGTGGGCGGTAACTTCGAACGGATGGGCGGCATCGCGACCCGGGGCGTGGCCCGACTGAATCCCGACAACACGTGGTCCACGCTCGAAGAGGGCGTTGCCGGCAACGTCAAGGGGTTGACGATCCGGGGGCGCCGTCTGGTGGTGGGTGGCGAGATTCAAAGGGCGGGACGTGTGGCGTCCTTGGGATTGGCCCAATGGCGGATCGAAGAGACCGACCCTGGGCTTGAATGGGTCGCGCCCGCGCCGGGGGCCGTGTCGGTGGTGGGAGATTCCATCGGGTTGCGCGTCGAATTGCGCCGTCCCACACCCGACACGGTCGAGCGAGTCGAATTCTACCGGGGATTGAGGCTGCTGGGCGTCTCCGAGAGGCCTCCCTTCGAATGGGAATGGAACTTGGCGCGCCCTGGAGAACACCCGTTGCGGGCCCGGGCGGTCCTGGCGGGCGGCGAGCAAATCGAGTCGACCGTTCGGGTGGTCGCCGTGAACCCACCGCTGGACAATCTGCCACCTCAGGTCCGCCTGCTCAGCCCGACGAACCAGCAAGCGATCTCGCGCGATGCAAACTGGAGCCTGCTGGCCGAGGCTTTCGATCTCGACGGGGAAGTGGTTCGCGTTGAGTTCCTGGTGGACGGCCAACAGGTCGGATCGGCCGACCTCCCCCCTTACGAGGTTGCGGGGCCGGAACGAAATCCCGGCGTCCACGAAGCCTGGGCACGCGCGATCGACGACGCCGGTGCTGTCAGCGTGACGCCGCGTGTCCCCTTCACGGTTCTCGAGCCCAACCGGCCCCCGATCGTCGAGTTCATCGCGCCTCGGGAACCCTCCTACGAGCAACCCACACCCGTGGTCTTCCTCGCGCGCGCCGAAGATTACGATGGCCAATTGGTGAACCTGGAATTCCGGGCCAACGACATTGTCCTGGCACGTTTCACCCCAAACCCGTCCAGTGATCTTTACCGGTACGAATGGACCAACGCGCCCGTCGGCGTGTATCGGCCGTGGGTCGTCGCGGTCGATGACGAAGGCGCGCGCACCTCGCAGGATCTCCCGGAGTTTCGCGTCGAGCCTCCCAATCTCCGCCCGACGGTCCGGTTGGTGAACGTGACGGGAGGCACGGTCTATTCCGGTCCCATCGATCTCGAGGTCTTGTTGGAGGCCTCGGACCCGGATGGCGAGATCGTCGAAGTTCGGTGGGTGGTGGACGAGACGACGGCGGGCCGTTCCGATCGTTCGTCCGCAAGTCTCATCCTTCCGCGCCTCACCGATGGCCGGTACTGCCTGTATGCGGAGGCCGACGACAACCGAGGGGCCACCGTCCGCGAAGGACCGGTTTGCATCGAGGTGAGGACGCCTGCGCTGACGTATCGGATGGTCGATCTGGGCGATCTCACGGGCAGCCGCGACAGCCGACCCGAGGCCATCAACGCGCAAGGAAAAGTAACGGGTTACGCGCGGCGCGGTGACGCCCTCGAAGGCGCCTTCGTGGCGTCGCACCATCCGGTCCTCGGTGACCGGTTTGAGTACCGCCCCGATCCGCCCGAGGTCGTGGCCGTTGTCTCCCCGGTGCGAACCTATGGCATGGCCATCAACGATCTTGGCCAGGTGGCCGGATTCGGAACCGGCACCAATCAACAGGACGCCGCCATGCTCTTCGAGCGGGAGGGAACGCGGTTGCTCGGAACGTTGGACGGAGGGGGAGGCGCCGCGATGGCGCTCGGCCTGAACAACCGCGGCGACATTGTCGGCCGAAGCGTAACCCAGATGGGAGGTTTACGTAGGAACTTGGCCTTCCTGGTCCGCGACGGGATCATGCGGGCCCTGCCGGCCGAGGATGTCCGCTACAGCGAGGCCGTGGATGTCAATGAACGCGGCGTGGTGGTTGGAACCTTCGAGGGGCCGGATGGCAGGCAGGCGTTCACCTACGACGCCGACGCGGGTCCGGACGAACTGCGAGGACTCGGCCTGTTGGGACCGGAATTCCCCGCAAGCCAGGCCTCCGCCGTAAACGATCGCGGGGTCGTGGTGGGCTCCGCCCTGGACAACCAGGGACAGCTGCGGGCGTTCGTGCACGAGGACGAACGGATGTGGGACCTCGGATGGCACGTGGGCCATGGGAGCGCAGCCCGGGACGTGAATGAACACGGCCAGGTCGTGGGCTACACCGTCACTTACCGTAACGAACAGCACGCCTCCCTTTGGACGGACCGTGTTCCGTACGACCTGAATCAGTTGATCGTCGGGCCGGCGCCCCTCCGCCTGATCGAGGCTACCGGCATCAATGATTGCGGGCAGATCGTGGGCTGGGGCGGGCGGGTGGTGGACAACCAGGAACTGCTTCGCGCGTTTCTTCTTGTCCCATCCCCTCGGGTCGAAGCATCCGGGCCTCCTGCGCTCAATCGGCAAACCGGGCTGTTCGAGCACACGATTCGCATCCGAAATCCTGGGCCGGCCCCCTTGTGTGTCGCGCGGGTGTTGCTCCGCGACGTGCCACCCATGGTTCACGTTCGCAATGCACGCGAAGGGGCCGAGGGTTTGTACGTCGAGACCCGCGGGACGTTGGAGGCCGGGGTCACCGCGAGTTTCACCATTGAGTATTACGTACCCGACCGACGTCCGCTCACGCCGCCCACGTATCTCGCCGACGCCACGCCTCCGGACGTCCCGGTGCTCCCGGCAGCCGGCACACCGCACTTGAACCGGGTCGTCGTGTTGGAAGACGGGGCCGTTTTGGTCGAGTTCAGCACGCTGACCGGTCGACGGTACGGAATCGAATACAGCGACGATGCGGTGATGTGGCGGGCGTCGGCGCCGGAGGTCGTCGGCACGGGCCAACGCGTGCAATGGCTGGACCGCGGACCGCCCAAGACGGCGCCGCGGACGAGCGCTCAACGATTCTACCGGGTGTTCCTGGCACCTGGAAATGAGGAGGACGGACGATGAAGCAAGACTGCGGTCGGGGGATGACAGGATGGCAGGGATGGGTGGCATGGGCGGCCTTTGGAGTCGCATTGGGTGTCGGAGCGGAAGAACCGCACCGGCATCGAATCGGTGTGAGCGGGCGGGTCGCGTTTCAGGTGGAGGCGTCCTTCCGAAACCTGGGCGGCTACCGCACCCCCACGGATCCCGGCCCCGCGGCGGGCGGCGGGATGGACCGAGACTACGAGGATGGTTTCGTGCGTGTGGATTCCTCGGGCAATCTGGACGGCGAGACGTGGTATTGGGGCTACGAAGACACCGCGAAACAGGAAGTAGGCGGAGCCATCCTGATGCACGCTTTTGAGGCGCCCGCCACGCCGAGGTCCGATGTCACCGACGATCCCCACCTGGGATTCGAAGTGACCTACGGTTATCTCTGGAAAAAGGGCCGGGGGGTGAACTGGCTGTTGGAGGCAGGTCTGGGATGGACCGACTTTTCGTTTCGCGATGGCCGTGAGTTCACTCGTTCCGTCACCCGGACGACGGATGCCTTCGCCCTGGGTGGCGTTGTGCCCCCGATTGCGACGCCGGAGGAGCCGTACTCGGGGACCTTTGAGGGACCGGGGCCATTGCTTGGAGACGCGCCGACGCGGCGGGTTGACGTCTTGGCGGAGGGGGCGGTCTTGACCGGCGAACGGGAACTGCAGGCCCAGGTGGGTTCGGTGCGATTGGGACCGGCCGTCGAATGGCCGCTCACGGATCGGTTCAGTATTCAGGCCGGGGCAGGGCTGGCTCTGGCGTACGTGGATGGCGAGTTCACCCTGGCGGAGACCCACTCGATTCGGGAGGGGCCAACGCTTTCCCGATACGGATCGACGTCGAAGACCGGGGTTCTAGCCGGCGCCTACGCGGAGGGGGTGGCGAACCTGCGGTTGAACCGGGACATGACGGTCTTTGCGGGCGGCCAATACCAGTATCTGCCGGACTTCACCCAACGGCTTGACGGGCGGGAAGCGGTCCTTCGGTTCGGGGAAGGTTTCTTCCTGACGTTCGGGTTCCGATACGGGTTTTGAATCCCTCTCGGGGGCAATGGAGTGGGATTGTCGACGTGGAATTCAGGCAATGGGCGCCGGCAACAGTCGGCTGGCGACTGACCTTGCACGGGGCGGCATTGCACAGGGCGGCGCTTGCGGGATTGGGTGGGGCGGGTTTTGCTGGGGGGTATGGAGGGCATTCGAATTCCAGGGCGGCGTTGGTTGGTGCTGGGAGCGGTGGCGTGGGCTGCGGCGGTGGCGGCATTGCCCGCGGGGGCGACGCGGTTTGTCATGCTGACCATTGAGGAACTCGCCCGCGGCGCGGATGCGGTGGTGCATGCGCGTGTGGAGGCATTGGAGACGTCGCGGGATGCGGCGGGACGGATCCATACCCGGGTCGAGCTTGCCGTGGACGAGGTGTGGAAGGGGTCGATGGCGGCGGGTCGGTGGTCGCTGGTGGCGGGTGGCGGCACGCTGGGTGAGACGACCGTGCGCGCGGTGGGACAGGCGGAGTATTCCGTGGGAGACGAGGTGGTGGCGTACCTCGTGCGCACGGCGGCGGGGGAATGGGTGACGCTGGGCATGGCGCAGGGGCGGTTTCAGGTCAACCGCGATGACGCGACGGGGCGGGGCTGGGTGCGGAACCTTTTTTGGGGCGGCGCGATGGAGGGCGGCAAAGGGAGAACGTTGTCGTGGCCGCCGAGTCGGCCGCTGAGTTTGGAGGAATTGAAGCGGCGAACGCGTGAGGTGGCGCTGTGAGTGGGAAACGCGGATGGGAGGCGATCCGCTTGGGATGGCTCACCGTGTTTTTGTCGTTCTCCGCGTCCTGGCCCGCCGCGGCGTTCGTGTCGGAAATAAATGCGTCGGGGCAACTCCGGCGCTGGCAATTGGAGAATCCGGATCCGCGGGTGAGGGAGTCGTCGGTGAACCGGTCGACGCGGGCGATCATTTACCGACTCGATGCAGCGGGTTATTCCGCAGCGAACTCGGCGGCCGAATTGCAGGCCGTGCGAACGGCGTTCGACCTGTGGCAGGGCGTGCCAGGGACGCGGGTGAAGTTCGAGGAAGGCCCGTTGGTGGCGGGCACGGTGGATGTCAACAGCATGGACCACACGAATACGGTCTTTTGGACCCGCAACCTGATCGTGAACGGGGGTCGAGACAGCCTGCGCGGGATTCTCGCATTGACCTATGTGGCGTCGTTCCAGAACGGAAACGTGATCTTCGACGCCGACACCGTCTTCAACGGTGTGGAATTTTCCTGGTTCACGGACTTTTTCGATCCGACAACGCAGAAGGTTTTCGTGGAAGCGATCGCGTTGCATGAGACCGGGCATTTGCTCGGGCTGCAGCATTCGCCGGTGGGCGGGGCGACGATGCTGGTTGCGGGCGACTACGGCGTGAATGCACAGGTCGGGTTGTCAGCGGACGAGTGGGCGGCGGCGCGGGGCCTTTACCCCACGTCGGAGATGGCGGGACGAGTGGGGCGAATCACGGGGCGCGTCGCGGCGGGAGGCACGCCCATCCTCGGCGCCGCGGTGTTTGCGGAGAATGCGCAGGGGGAAATGCTGGCAGGAACGGTGACGGCTTCGGACGGGGTGTACAGCATGCCTGGATTGCCGGAAGGGGTGCATGTGGTGCGTACCGTGCCCTTGGATCCGGTGACCGCCCTAAACTATCTGGTTCGGGGTGTGGATATTTCGTCGGCGTACAGTGGGGCTCAGACCGGGTTTGCGCCGGCGACGGACCGGGTGGTGACGGTGCAGGGGGGCGGCACGGCGGGGAACGTCGATTTCGAGGTGGTCGGAGGGAATCCTCCGCGGATTGCGCGGTTGCTGCGTCCTTCCGCGGATCTCTCATCGCCCGGGTACACGAGTTACCGGGTGGCCGTGGCGTCGGATGGGCAGCCTTTGTACGTGGGTGTGCTGACGACGTCCATCGCGGGCGCGGACTGGCGGCTGGAAGTGACGGGGAAGGGGTTTCAGGCGGGGCCGGTGGAGGTGCGGGTCAACGCCCTTGCGGGGATGACGTTGGTGGCGATGCCGGTGACGGTGGCGACCAATGCGGTCCCGGGACTGCGGAGTTTCCGGTTGCGGAACGGGACGCAAAACGGGTGGGCGCACGGGTTTCTTGAGATTATGCCAAGGTTTCCGGACGTGAATCAGGATGGCTTGGATGACCGGTTCCAGCGGCAGTATTGGGCTCGATTTACGGTGCCGGAGGCGAAGGCGGGAGCGGACCCCGACGGGGACGGTTTTCTGAACGACTGGGAATTCCGGACGGGGTCGGTGCCGACCAATGCCTTATCGGCGCATTTCCAAATTGAATCCGTTCGTGTGACGGCTTCTGGGGCGGTGGTGCGTTCGCAGGCGGCGAAGGGTAAGCGATTCGCGCTTCAGGGCCGGGATACGTTCGACGGTTCGATGTGGGTCGCGGTGGGGAGCCCGGTGACGGCGGTCGCAGACACGGTGGAATTCACGGACCCAGCGGCGACACGGGCGGTGCGGTATTACCGCGTCGAGATGGTTCCCTGAGGAAGCGCAGGAACGAGGGGGATTCCGATTCGCGAAGGGTGTTCAGGAAGGCGGGAGGACCTTCAATTCACGAAGGGCGTTCAGGAAGAACTGGAAGGCTATGGCGGCGAGGAGGAGGCCCATGAGGCGCTCAACGAGTTTCATGGCGATGGGTCCAAACCAGCGCGCCGTACGGGCTCCGACCGCGAAAATGAGAAAAGACACCAGGCAGACGATGACGATGACGATGGGAAGGGCGATGATCTTGGGGACGGAGTCGGCCTTGTTGTGGAGGAGGATGGCGGTGGAAATGGCGCCGGGTCCGGCGAGGAGAGGGACGGCGAGAGGGCTGATGGCGATGTCGTCCATTTGAGCGGCGGCGGTGGTTTCCTCGGAACTTTCCTTCACCGGCGACCGCTGGGCGCGGAGCATATCGAGCGCCACGAGCAGGAGCACGACGCTCGCGGCCATTTGGAAGGCGGGAATCGTGATGCCGAGAAGCGCGAAGACCCACCGTCCCGCGAAGGCGAAACCGAGCAGGACACCGGTGGCGACGAGGCAGGCGATCCGGGCCATTCGAACCCGCTTTTCCACCGTGTCGTTGGGCGTCATCGCCAGGAAGACCGGGACTGTCGCGATCGGGTCCATGATCACGAAGAGGGAGCTGAAGGCGAAGAGGGTGTATTCGAAGAGGGTCATGCGGCTCCTGGTTCCGGGCCGATGGCGCAGGGCGCCAGGATGGCATCGCGCATTCCGTGGATGATCTTCTTATCCGAAGGGCAAAGCGTGGCGAGCACACCGCCCAGGTGAGGTCGGGCGGCGTCTCCATCGCCATGGACAAAATAGTAAGGGCAAAGGCGGACGCGGCTGGGCATGGGAACTACGGCGTGGTGTTCGAAGTCGAACCAGGCGGCGTCGACCACGCGAGGCTTGTGATAGCGCTGGAGGACGTAGGGTGAGTTGGGCCAGGCGGCGAGGGCTTTGTCGACGGCGGCAGCCCAGTCAGGGGCGCTCAGGTCGGAGCCGAGGTAGACGCCCCGGGCGCCCCAGGCGGTTTCGGAGAAGCCCGATATTTTGAGGATCAAGTCGCGATCCCGTTGGGAGAGTTGTTTGAGCTGCTGCCAGTCGGTGAGCTGAATCTCCGGATACGC
>JBBQIU010000075.1:0-8891 GCA_038325245.1 Verrucomicrobiota bacterium | reverse complement strand
TCTCCAGAGCGCCTGAAGGGCGCCACCAAACCCAGCCGAGGCCTTAGGCCTCCTTTCATGGCGGTTGGGCAACAGGCGATTCAACAGACTGGGCAGTCTGAGCCCCGCTCACCCCTTCCGAGCCGTCAGAAAAACCCGGATCACCGACAGATCTTCCTCACCGGCGATCGTGAGTTCCTTGCGGAACTCATGCCAATCGAGGGTCAGCCCGGCGCGCTGAAGCTGCTCCACTTGTTTCCGTACGGGCTCGAGCGGGATCAAGGGATCCCAGGTGCCGTGTGTGATCACGAGTCGCTGCTGTTTCGCGACCGGCGACAGCCGGCCCAACAGCCGCTCCGGTTCGTAGACATAGCCGCTGATCCCCACGCATCCCGCCAGGACAGCGGGATATTGCAGCGCGAACTCCACGGTCATCAGGCAGCCCTGCGAGAATCCCAGCAGGAAGGTCCGTTCCGGCCGCTGACCTTCCGCCGCCATGCCGTCGAAGAGTTCCACCAGCAGCTTTCGACTCCGCTCAATGCCCGGTCCCGGGACCCCGTCATAGTCGTACCAGGAATAACCCCCGAAATAGTGGTCCGGCGCATTGACCAGCCGGTAGTTCAGCCAGGGCAGTCCCAGGGCGTCGGGCATCCATCGATACCCCGCCAGACTGTCCCCCAACCCGTGCAACACCACCATCAACCACTCCGATTCCTTCTCCACCGCCGGCAGTGTCAGCGAATCCAACATGCCGCCATCGTGCCAAAGCCCCGACCGCCCGCGCAACTCTCCGGGCTCAGCGCACCCGCGCCCAGAGCGTCTTCAAATAGCCCGGCTCGTCCCGGTTCGTCGGAAAATCGGGCGGTTGCGGAACAAAAAGCTGCCGTTCCACGACACGCCCCGCCGCGAGGAGTCCCGCGTTGACCTGTTCCATCCATCCCTCCGGCTCCAGGCGCGCGGCGTTCGTCGACGCAAACAAGACCCCGCCCGGGGCCAGCACCGCCGTCGCCGCCGTCACCAGTTCCGCAAAGTCGGACTCGACCCGAAACACACCCCGCTCCTTCGACTGGGAAAAGGTCGGGGGATCGATCAACACAACGTCGAAGCGCCGGCCTTTCTTCCCGAGACGCCGCAACCAGTCAAACGCGTCGCCGTAAATGAAATCGTGTCGTGCCGTCTCCATGCCATTGGCCTCGAAGTTCCGCCGTCCCCAATCCAGGTACTTTCGGGACAGGTCAAGGCTCGTCACCGTCGCGCCTCCCGCCGCCGCCGCCACCGAGAAGGCGCATGTGTACGCGAAAACATTCAGGACAGCCGCCCCCTGCAACCCTACCGCGCGAACCGGAAACTCGGGCCCGATCCAGTTCACCTGAAGGCGACGGCGATTGTCGCGTTGATCCAGGAACAGGCCCACCGAGTAGCCTTCTGCGAAGCTCAGCCGGTATCGCAACCCGTTCTCGCGCACTTCGAATTCCTCCGGCGCCACCTCGCCCCAGGCCCATCGCGGCGACGCCGAGTCCGGCTCGGCGCCGCGAACCTGCCGGTCCAGTCGGCGCCGATAGATCCCGCGACCCCCCACCTCTTCCGCCAGGCGCAGCAACCATTCCGGCATCGCCTCGTCGCCGATTCCGGCCTCGCTTGCCAGAAGGAAATCCCCCAACCGATCGACGTACCACCCGGGTCGGCCATCGGCCGCCCCATGGATTCTCCGAAACGCGCTCGTTTCGGGTGCGTCCAGCACGGCGCCGCGGATCAGCGCCGCGGGCGCCGCCTCAAAATCAGGCTTGGAACGATATTCGACCTCCTCGTTGCTGCCGGGATGACGCAGACGCAAGGCGCGCGCGTGAAGACAGAGCCGGGGAAATGCCGATCCTCCGTAGAGAATGTCTCCCAGGATGGGAAGTCCCTGATCGGCGGCATGGATGCGGATCTGATGGGTTCGGCCGGTCAATGGCTCCGCCTTCAATGTCCATCGTCCCCCGCCCTCGGACAGCACCGTGAAGCGCGTCTCAGCCTCCAGGCCCTCCTCGGAATCGTCCCTGCTTTCGAACCGGCCGGATCCCTTGCGGATGAACGAACGGACCGTCCACGACGGGAGGGTCGGCCGGCGGTCGGTGACCAGCACATACTCCTTCTCCAGGCGCCGGCGGGTGAACTGCTTGTTGAGGGACACATTGCCGCGCCGGGTCTTCGAGAACACCAGGACGCCCGACGTCTCCTTGTCCAGTCGTTGCAGGATGGCCAGATCCGCCCAGCGCGGTTCACGACGCCTCAACCACTCGTAAATGCCCTCCCCCGCGAAAGGACTTGCCGAGTGCGTGTTGATTCCGGGCGGCTTGTCGATCACCAGCAGGTGCTCGTCCTCGTGCAGGATCAACCGGCTTCCTCCGGCTCGCGGGGCATCCATCCCGGGTCACCAGAACTTCCAGTCGTCCCGCGCAACCACCCAGATCGCGAGGAGAAGATTGGTGATGGCGTGCGCCGTCATCGCGTCGCCCAGCCGGTTCTTTCGCAGCACAAGCCACTGGTACGCGACGCCGCAAAGAATGCCGGCGAGCCATTGATGATGCGTGAAGGCGAACACCAGGCAGGTCACCGCCATCGAGACGCCATGGAACCGGTTGAACGGGACCTTCTCAAACTCGGGACTGATCATGTAGCGATAGAGGAACGAACGGTAGAACACCTCCTCGAGCATCGGCACCAGCGCGGTGGAACCGACCGTGCGAACCACGATGAACATCCACGCCATCGCGCTTCCCGGCCCGAACGCCGTGAACGGATTCCAGATCACCGGCTCGTTGGCCGCTGGATCCTTCCCGAATCCAATCTTGAACATCAGCTCGTCCTGTTTCGGATAGTAGGGATCCAGCCCCACCCAGATCGCGAACACCGCCACCCCCACCACGACCGCCTCCCAGCTGAATGCCCATCGCAACTCGGCCACCGCATGCCGGCACTCCCACACCAACCAGGCCCCGACGACTGTCTTCACCAGGTACCACCAGTACCGGGACGTCTCCCCATCGCCGGCCTGAAGCGTCACGGTGATCAGAAGAAAAACCGCGAAGGGAACCACCCGTGCCCAGAGGGGCGATTTTCGAACCTGGTCCAGCATATCGATCTCTTGGTATTCAGCGTTGCGTTTCACGTCCCGGCACCGCGTTCGTCTCCACGGACGGCGCCTTCCACTTGGGCGTCACCGCCCCCTTGCGTACCTGCCACACAAACAGGGCCGCCATTCCCGCCAGGATAATTGCGGGCGGCAGGGCGATCAGCACCAGCCAAGCCACTCCCGACCAGCGTCGCGGAACCCGCCCGCTCACGTCGCCCGCCCCTTCCGCCCGCGCCCCGTCTCCGCCAGGATGCTGCGCACCGCCCGTATCAGAGCATCCGCTTCGCCGTCCGATCCGATGCTGACGCGCAGATGATGATCCAATCCCGCGGCCGAAAACCAGCGCACGAGGATCTTCCGTTCCCGAAGCTTCTCCAGCCACTCCCGCGCCGCAGGCGCCGGCGGTGTCACCAGCAGGAAATTGGTCTGGCTCGGCAACACCTGAAACCCCGCCTCCGTCAACTCCGCAGCGAGACGTTCACGCGTGGCAATTACTTTCCTGAAATGCTCCCGGTAGTACGGAAGATTCTTCAACGTCGCCTCCGCCGCCACCTGCCCCAACCCGTTCACGTTGTAACTGTCCCGGATCTTCTGCATCGCCGCGATCAATACGGGGGGGCCCACGAAATAACCCACCCTCTGAAAACAGAGCGAGTAGGCCTTCGAAAACGTCCGCCCCACCAGGACGTTCGGATGTCGCAACGCGAGTTCCATCGCGTGTTCCTTCGCAAAATCCACGTACGCCTCGTCCAACACCACGACCCCACGCATGGCCGCGCAGAGCGTCTCCAGCTCCGCCGTCGCATACCCGCGTCCACCCGGCGCATTCGGCGTCGTGACGAACGTCAGCGCCGCCCCGAAATCCCAGGCCTTCCCCCGCTTCAGTTCCGCCACCGTCGGCAGCGCGAAATCCGCGCCCAACCCCACCGCGTGCTTCGCCGCTCCATGGGTATCCGCCAACACCGGATACAGCGAGTAGCTCGGCAAGAAATACTGCACGGTCGTCCCACTCGACCTCGCCTCCCCGTGGCGCCCACCGCCGTCGCCGTCGACCCGGCCCGCCGGTTCCACAAAACACCGGACCGCCATCGCCAGAAGTTCGTCGCTCCCATTGCCCACGATTACGTTCTCCGCCCCGCACCCGTGCAACCGCGCCAACCCCTCCCGAAGTCCTTCCGCCGTCGGATTCGGATAAAGCCGCAACCGCCCGTCCACCGCCGCCCGCACCGCCTTCAGCACTGACGGAGCCGGCGGGTAGGGATTTTCGTTTGTGTTGAGTTTAATCAACCCCCGGACCTTGGGCTGCTCGCCCGGGACATACGCATTCAGGTCGCGGACCAACGGACGAATCCATCGCGCCGGACCGGACCTGGTTTTGTTCGCCTTCAACATGGTTGCCTCGAATGAAATGAAACGGGAGGGTTCGGGTCCCCAATTCGTCATGCCCGGCCGTCAGCCCTTGTCGAATCGGATCTCCGCCGAACGCCCGTGGGCATCCAACCCTTCCCGGGAGGCAAAAACGCAAACCCCCTTCAGTGCCTTGCGCAGCGAAGTCTTGTTGTACTCGATCACACTCGTCCGCCGTTGGAACTGGTCCACCGTCAACCCCGCGAAGGAACGCCCAGCCCCCCCGGTCGGAAGGGTGTGGCTCGGTCCGGCGACGTAATCGCCAAGGACGGTCGGCGACCAGGGCCCCAGGAACAGCGCTCCCGCGGTCCGGATCTGCTCCCCCAGCTTCGCCGCCTGCCGCGCGTGGATCTCGCAATGTTCCGGCGCGATCTCATTCACCACGGCGACCGCCTCCTCCATCGACCGCATGTGGATCAGCCAGCCGTTGGCCGCGAGGGCCTTCTCGATGAACTCCCGCCGACCCAGCCCGGGCAATTGTCGGGCGATCTCTCGCTTCACCGACTGGATCAGCCGTCCCGAAGGCGTGACCAGCCAGACCCGCTCGTGTCCGGACCCGTGCTCCGCCTGGGCCAGGAGGTCCGCCGCCACAAAGGACGGATTCGCCGAATCGTCCGCCAGCACCAGGACCTCGCTCGGGCCGGGCAGCAAGTCCACCGCCACGTGGCCGAACAAGAGGCGCTTCGCCGCCACGACGTAGGCATTGCCCGGCCCGAAGACCTTGCTCACGGATCGGATCGTCGCCGTCCCGAACGCCAGCGCGGCGATCGCCTGGGCTCCTCCCAGCTTATAGACCTCTGTCGCTCCCGCGGACCGGGCTGCGAAGAGCAACGCCGGATTGATCGCGCCGTTCCTGCCCGGCGGCGTGCACACGACGATCTCGGAGCAACCCGCCACCCGCGCCAGCGTGACCGTCATCAGCGCCGTCGACACCAGCGGGGCCGTTCCGCCCGGGATATAGATCCCCACCCGGCGAAAGGGATCGAACTTTTCCCCCACGGTCGCCCCATGGGAAATCCTCGCCTGCCATCCTCGGCGAAGGGACTTGTTCGCAAAGGCCGCCACGTTGGAATCCGCCTCCTTCACCGCAGATCGCAGCGATTCATCCGCCTGGACGGACGCCGCAAGGAATTCCGCCGTTCCCACGGAGAAGCCGGTCAAACTCAGATCCACGCCGTCGAATCGCTCCGTCAGTTCCATCAACGCCTCGTCCCCGCGCTCGGCCACGGCGTCCAGCACGCCCCGAGCTCGCTTCTCGATGGCGGCGTCGAACAGGCTGGAACCACTCGAAAGCCTCGCCAACTGCGAGACAAACGTCGCATCCGTTTGTCGGAGCAAATTCATGTGCGGCCCACGCTAGGAGGGTTTCGAAGCCAAGTCAAAAGCCGCACCGATGATCCGTTCAGCGCCCGATCACCCGCATCAACTCCACCGCGCCTGCATGGGTTGGCTGCAATTCCAGAACGCGCCTCGCCGCATTCCGGGCCTCGTCCCGACGATCCGATTGCATCAGGACGGTGGCCCGTGCGTAAGGGATGCGCGAGTCCGCCGCGTTGGCCTTCTCGGCCTGCTCCAACATCGCCAGCGCCCGTCCCGTATCCCCGCGCTGCTGATACGCCAGCCCGAGATTGTACGCCGCCCGGTCATGATCCGCCTCCAGCCGGACCGCCTCTTCCAGCGAACGCACCGCCTGCCCCAAATCACCCACTTCCGCCCACGCCAGCCCAAGCCGGTAATGGTTCTCCGCCCCCGTCGGTTGAATCCGCACCGCCTCCCGTGTCTGTTCCAAAGCCTCCCGGGATCGCCCCGCAAGACTCAATGCCACCGCGTAATCATGCCGCAATCCCGGCGACCCCGGGTCCCACTCCACCGCCCTGGCGTAGTGCCCCAATGCGGCATCCATCCGGCCCCGGGCCATCGCCTCCACCGCCAACTGCGCCTGACCGGTCGGTTGATCCGCATTCAGTCGAAGCATGTGCGAAAGCTCCTGTCCCGCCCCTGATTCGATCCGTCCCTCGCCACGCAAGGCCCAGGCCGCCGCCACCCGCACACCCCGCGATTCATCCCCCAGACGCCCACGCACCACCTTCGAAACCGCCTCGTCCCGCGCCTCCACCCATGGCGCCAATCCCTGCACCGCACGATGCCGCACCAGCGGATGTTCGTGGCCCAGGGCGGCCGTCAACGCGTCGCGGACGGTCCGGTCCTCAACCCACCGAGCCAGCAACGCCACGGCAGACGCTTTCCAATACGGTGTCTCCGATGACCCCAGCAGGCCCAGCAACCCATCCCGCGAACCCGAATCGCCCTCACGCGCCCCCGCCATTAGTGCGGCACGTGCCCGGGACGGCCTCTCCATCCTCGCCCCGTACCACTTCTCACAGGCCGCCAGGGCCCACTCCGCATCCCGATCCGTGTGACACCGGTTGCACGCGTTCGGAATCCCGAATTCCTTCGTCAGGTACGGGTCCGGCGTGGTGAATCCGTGATCGTGCCGCCAATGCCGCTGCATGAACGCCGTCTGCGGCATGTGACAGTTGACGCACTCACTCCCGGAACTGCCCGGAGCATGAAAGCTGTGCGCCACCGGATCGATGATCGGCGACCCAGGCCGGGTCCCATTGTGGCACCCCATGCAAAGTTCGTTCCCCCGGACCTTCGTCTTCGTCGAGTGCGGATCATGGCAGTCCAGACACGTCACACCTGCCGCGTGCATCCGGCTCGCCAGGAAAGGGGCGAATTCGTAGTCCTCATCCCGCACCTGCCCATCCGGATGGAAGATGTCCGTGTCATCCACGATCGAGAGCAGGTAGTGGTCCCAGAACGAATCGCCCGGCGTAAAATCCCCCGTGAGTTCGCCGCGCCGCGCGTGGCAGGGTGCACAGGTCTCCATGTGCTGGGCCGGAGTGCGCTGGACCAGCGTCGGGTCCTTCTTCCCCGAATCCTTCCAAGCCCGCTGCCAGAGCACGTGATCTTTCATCGGTCCATGGCACGCGCCGCAACCCACCGTCGGCTCCGCCATCGTCGTCCGGTAGACGTCCGACTCCGGTTCGTAATTCTTACGGAACCGCGTGTTGTGGCATGTGCCACACATGGTGTTCCAGTTCATCCCCCGTCCCGTCCAATGTCCCCATTCCCCAGGCTGCCGATCTTCACTCCCATAAACATTGAACCAGTCGTTCGTCCGCGGATCCCAGGAGGCCTCGAGCGTCTGGAACCGACCCCCGGGTTTTTCGACCAGGAATTGCCTCAAGGGATTATGCCCGATCACCCGCGCGACCTGGAGCGGCTCCCGCGTGCCGCCTAATCCCGTCGCCGTGACCCGGGGCTTCCCGTCGTTCCACTCCACCGAGGTGGTCTGGCTGCCATGCGCGAAGTCACGCGGAGGATCGAAGGCCTCCCGATCGAGAGCCTCATCAACGGGTCGCTCAGCCAGGCCATGGTTCGAATCGTGCCATGCCGCATGCTGCGCCGCATGGCACTCAAGGCAGGACGCCGACCCTGAATACCGGGGAAACACCGCGGCGTCGGGTTCCATCACCCATCCCGCAGACGTCGTGACAGGACTGCCGTTCGTGCCGCTCACCCCCGTCGCCCCCCGCCCCGGATCCTGCGACCACCAGAGCCAGCCCGCCGCGGCCAGCACCACCACGGCAACGACGGCCGCGACCCACCGGGGAACCCGCGCCGCGTCGCCATCGGACTCTCGGTCAAGGGAGGCGGCAGGGGGCGGAGGGTATCGGCGCTTCCTGGACATGCTGGGATCGTTCTGGCGCCGCGAGCGTGGCGGCGGATCACCGCTCCGGCAACGCGGAAACCCCGCGCAGGTCCTTGCTCCAGGACGCGCCCTTCGAGAATCAGAGGTCCAAAATCTGAAGGTGTTGGGCGAAAACCAGGTTCCTTCTCTGCGCTCTCTGCGTTCCCTGTGGCCTAAGTCCAAACGGGCAGGCCTCCAGGCCCACGTGAAGGCGACGGACATGAGCGCCAGACGGGGTGGGATTTGCCACAAAGCACGCAGGGAACGCAGAGACTTGGAAGGACGGGATCGCCTTCCCAGGTCCACCCATCCAACCGAAGGTCGAAAAAACGGGCGAGGTGTACTCCTGGGAATCCATCATCCCCTTCCTCCGCAATCGGTTATCCGTATGGAAGGACGCGTCCTGTCCTTGCTCCGGTCGTCCTCGCATGCACGCGCTTGGCGAGCCCGTTCCCGATCGGCATGCTCTCGCCTCCATGCCGCTGCATCCACTGGCCGGACAACCCGCCCCCAAGGACCTCCTGATTGATCTCGGGCAACTCGAACGCGCGTACTACGAGCGTTCCCCGGACCCTTCCGTTCCCTCGCAGGCGGTCAGCTTCGGCACCAGCGGACATCGCGGCACCTCCCTTC
>JBBQIU010000074.1:0-8968 GCA_038325245.1 Verrucomicrobiota bacterium | reverse complement strand
CGAGTGCATGGGCTGATCGGGCGTGCAGCCTTGGGAGATTGGCCAATGTGCCAGCCACAAGGTGGCCCTGGAGATTGGCCATTTTTCCGGTCTGGAATCCCAACGGGGTTCCGTCCCAAAGCCCAGGGTTGGACCGCGAAGCGGGCCTACCCTGGGTAAACGACGTTCAATGCATCAACCCCAACGGGGTTGCGCCACCTGGACGCAACCCCGTCGGGGTTGTGGGTGATTCGGCGATCCCACCCAGGGTAGCTCGTTCCTCGCAACACCGTTGCTGGGCTTTGGGACGCAATTTCTTCGGGATTGGGAAATGCCAGCCGCGCGCGGTGTGGAGAACGATCAGGGCGTCGCCCTGGGCAGTCTCATGCCGCCTCACGTGGCGGCGGCCGGCCAGAAATGGCCAAACTCCAATCGTCCACTGCGTGGACGCCGAGAACGGCCAACCCTACTGGACGCATGACATGAGAGCCCACATCTGGGGTTCGACCCTGGTGGCCGACGGAAAGGTCTACGTCGGCGACGAGGATGGCGACTTCGTGGTCTTTGCCGCCGACAAGATAAAGAAAATACTCAGTTCAACGCTTCGGGACGGCCTGGTGGTGGACGGCCCGAACGTCGGTGCTGCGATCTATTCCACCCCGGTCGTGGCCAATGGCGTGGTCTACATCAACAGCTTGACCCACCTGTTCGCCCTCGAGGATTCCTCCAGAAGGTCGGACATACCCATTCCAGGCCCCGATCCCGGCCCCCCATGATCCTCCAAAAAAAGCTCACCCGTCCGGACTCATGCCCCTGCGGAAGCAATGATGTCACCGGGAATTTCAATTCACACATCGTCTGCCGATGACCCCAGCCTATACCGGTCCCGATGATCCCTCTCTCCCACTGCCCGGAACGACATCCGCTTCCCGCGGGGACGCACTTCCCGGAGCCGGACGAGAAGTCCTCGGCGGCAAGCAAGGATCCACAACAGACCCGAAACGCGTGGGTCGTGGACGGCGATGCGGACCGACGCACGTCGTTGGATGAGTGGATCACCGCCGCAGGGGGACGCCCGCATTGGATCCCACCCGGCAGCCTCCCTGGCTTTCTTGGGACTACATCGGTTTGCGGCTTGGTGCTCCTGGCTTTGGACGGCGGCGCCGGGTGCGATGGTTCCGATCTGAAGCGAATCGACGCCTGCAAACGGGCGGGCTGGACGGTGATCGCCTACGCGGATGGCTCTGACCAGTGGTCCCTGCCGCACAAGAGCCGACCCCTGCTGGCCGGTGCGGTCCGCCGTCTCGACAGCGCCGATCCCGCCTTCCCAAAGGACCTGCTCCAGATCCTCAAACGTTCCTTCGACGACGTCGCCGAGGCCTGCCGGGAGCAGTTCCAGATCCGCCAGTTCATGCGCCGATACGGGATCGTCGGTGAGTGTCCGCCGCTGCTCGCCGCGTTTCGCCAGGCCTTGCGATTCAGCCAGTTCAGCGATCTGCCCATGCTCGTCTACGGCGAAAGCGGCACGGGAAAGGAACTGCTCGCGCGAGCCATCGCGGGGACGGATCCCAAGCGCAACACCGGACCGTTCGTTGCAATCAATTGCACGGCCATTCAGCCCAACCTCCTTGAGAGCGAATTCTTCGGTCATCGCCGTGGCGCGTTTACCGGCGCCGACCGTGATCGAAAGAGATGGATCCGCAGCGCCGATGGCGGCGTCCTGTTCCTTGACGAGATCGGTGAACTGGACCTTGGGCTCCAGGCCAAGCTCCTCCGCGTGATCCAGGAAAACCGCGTCCGCCCAGTGGGCGAGGAACACGAAATCCCGGTGGATGTGCGGTTTCTGGCGGCAACGAATCGAGACCTGGAACGTTGCGTGGCGGAAGGCCGATTTCGGGACGACCTGTACCACCGCCTTCGTGCGCTGGTCGTTCAACTGCCGCCGCTTCGCGATCGCACCTCCGACCTCCCCCTGCTGGTGAGCCACTTTCTTCAGAAGCACTCGCCGGTCAGCAACGGCTCCCCACCTTCCGCCACCTTCGACTTTCTCAACGGCCTGCAAGTGCTCGACCTCCCGGGGAATCTCCGGCAACTGGAGAATATTGTCCGCCAATGCGTCCTCTCCCGGCGCGGCGCGGGTCCTGTCGAACTGTCGGATCTCCCACCCGAATGGTTGCGCTGATTGACCGAGATCCAGGGGGAGATTCCGACGCCGGCGGTCGCCGACGTGACCTCCGCCGCCGGAAGTCCTGGCGTCTCCCCGGCGGTTCTGGCCCATGGGGCCATTCATGGCGGCACGGCGACTCCCGACTTTACACTCCATCGGGTCCTGGCCGAGTGCGAACGCCATGTCTGTGTGGCCGCCTTGTGGCGCAGCGCAGGATCGGCCGGAAGGTTACGCCATCCACGCGCGGTTGCGATTCCGGCTCTCCGACACGGCTTCGCAGGCAATCGCCGCATCCGTGGCGACCTGAAAATCAAACATCCCCACCAGGGCGAAGTCGGCGCCGTTGCCGAAGGCATGGCGAAATCCCGCCTTCGGATGAATTGCGCCGGCGGCGAGGATCTTGTAAGCAATCCATGGTCGCTCGAGCTCCGACATGAATCGGATGGTTTCGACCGGGTCCAGGCACCAGTAGTTGTCAGCGGTGTAGTTGTCGATGACCTCCTTGTCCTGACCCGGTTGCCGCCTCGACCAATAGTTGTTGTCGTGGAGCGTCTTCACGTGGAAGTCGGGGGCGATTCCCGCCTTCTCGACCTCCTTTAGCGTCCGCAGTTCGTGACCGGCCACACCCGCAATCATTCCCTGGCTCCGGATGAGTTGAACGACGTCGCCCACCAGGTCAATGGAGCGCTCCCGTGTCCAGAGGTCACCGAGATTACCGACCAGGAACGCCCCGACCGCGCCGGCATCCACCGCCTGCATGACGGGCGTCTTCAAGTCCGTCTTCGCGGGACTGACCTGGGCCAGAAACTGCATCTTGCCGCCTCGGGCACGGTACTTCCGGTAGACCTCGTAAGCATGGGGATCGGTGGAGCTGGCCACCATGGTGTTGATGCCATGCGCCTCGCACAACGCCCATGTCTCCATGATTCGTTCATCAACGAAGTAGTGCTTCAGAAGGTCCGACACGTAGATCAGGTACCGGCTGTGGGCGTAACCGCTGATCAGGTTGCCTCCGCAGATGAGACGGCTGATCTCAACGCTGCCAATCCTTCCGCACGGCATCCTGGCGGGTGGTGAGGACTGCGCCTGTCCGGGTTCGGAGGCGGCGTGAGCCACGAGGCGCCGCTCTTCCAGGCTGAGCGCCAGAGGAGCTGCCACAGTCGCGGCAATGGATCTTCCAATAAAGTGGCGCCGATCCAATCGAGGCCGCGTGAAAGACGAATCCAACGGTCGGTTCTCAGGCGGGTTCATGGGGAATATGAAGGACCGAAGCTTTGCCCGACCTTCCGCCCCGCCCGGATTCACGCGACAAAATTGGGGTGAACCGTCCTGCTCCGTAGGACGCGCCCTTCAATACGGATAACGGTTAACGGATAACGGAGGAAGGGGATGGTGGATTCCCCAGGAGCACGCCTCGCCCGCTTTTCGCACTTCTGGGGATCGGGAACCTGGGAAGGCGATCCCGTCCTTCCCATTCTCTGCGTTCCCTGCGTTCTATGTGGCATCAACTCCCCGAACGAACTGTCCTCCCCGCGGGTCGACCTGCTATGACGCCGGTGAATCAGTGGTCCGGCCCATGATTCGGAACCACGTGCCAGGGCGTAACCGGCCTCACGGCGCAGACGAAGAGTCTCACAATGACCCAACCCATCCACGAATCCGGTGACAGGCGGATCCAGCTTAGTCGCCGACGCGTTCTTCAGGCCCTCTCCGTGGCCACCGTCGCGGGCGCCGCCGCCTTGCCTGCCTGCCACACGCCCCAACGGGCGTCCCGCGCCGACCCAGGAGCGGTGGAGCGCGAGAATGCCAGGCCGGGCACCCGCGATTGGATGCTCACGAAGGCGGAGGTGGAACCGGCAACCCGTTGGCGCAGTCCGTGGATCGAGGGCTACTGCTCACGCACGAGCGTGCGTCCCGGAGAGGAGATCACCTTCCATGTCAGCACCCGGCCTGCATCGGCTTTCACCCTGGATGTGTATCGCATGGGTTATTACGGCGGCCATGGAGGACGGCTCGTCCATCGCTTCGGCACCCTTTCTGGCCGACCCCAACCCGACCCTGATATCGGCCCGAAACGCCTACGGGATTGCGCCTGGCAACCCAGCGCCACGCTGCGAATCCCGCGCGACTGGCTGAGCGGCGTTTACCTCGGCAAGCTGATGGAACTGGAGGGCGGGCGCCAAAGCTATGTGGTGTTCATCGTCCGGGACGATCGTCGCGCCGATTTCCTCTTTCAATGCAGCGACATCACATGGCAGTCCTACAACCGCTGGCCTGACCACTTCGGGCTGTACGACGACGGCAAGAACGAGTGGTACTGGGGCGGCGATATCCAGGTGTCGTTCAACCGTCCCTATGGCCGTTACTGTCAGATTTTCGACGCCCCGCTGTCCCAGGGTTCCGGCGAGTTTCTCCTCTGGGAGTTTCCGATCGCGTACTGGCTGGAATCCGAGGGTTACGACGTCACGTATATTTCCAACCTCGACACGCACGAAGATCCCGCCGGACTCCGACGCGCCGAAGGTCTGCTCTCCGTCGGTCACGACGAGTACTGGTCGCCCGAGATGTTCCGAAATGTCCAGGCCGCCGTGAACGCCGGCGTCAGCGTTGCCTTTCTCTCCGGCAATACCTGCTGCGGTCGCATCGGTTTCTCGCCCGATACCGCCGGCCACGCCCGTCGTGTCTTCGAACGGACCGGAGTCTTCGGCCCTCCGGGCGGCACCCGGGACTTTGTCGCCATGGATTCCCTGCCCCACGAACGCCCGTATGCGAACGAACTCGTCGGCGCCCACAGCACCGGTCCGGTCACGGGGGGCGCCGATTGGACCTGTGCCCTCCCCGACCATTGGCTCTTTGCGGGGACGGGCATGCGCCGGGGCGACGGCATTCCCGGTTTGGTCGGGTGGGAATGGCACGGCGATCCGGCCCCCATTCCTGGATTGGAAATTGTCGCGACCGGACCGACGCAATCCGCCCCAGGCCAGCCCAACGATGGCCTCTACACCGCTACGATCTACCCTGGGCCCCGAGGCAACGTGGTCTTCAACGCCTCCACCATCTGGTGGGGAGACGGCCTGAGCGCTCCGCCCGGCTATCTCCGCCCCAAGGTCTACACGGAACCCAAGGGCCCGGACCCGCGCGTCCAGCAGATCACCCGCAACCTTCTCGCCCGCATGCGCCAGGCCCGGGTCTGAACGGGGCGCCGGCACGCAGGACGCGTCCTTCATTACGGAAAACCGATTGTGGAGGAAGGGGATGATGGATTCCTAGGAGTGCGCCTCGCCCGTTTTTTCGCCCTTCGGAGAGATGGTTGGACCTGGGAAGGCGATCCCGTCCTTCCAAGTCTCTGCGTTCCCTGCGTTCTTTGTGGCAAATCCCTCCCCGTCCGACGCGCATGTCCGTCGCATTCACGTGGGCCTGGAGGCCTGCCGTTTTGGACTTGGGCCACAGTGAACGCAGAGAGCGCAGAGAAGGAACCTGGTTTTCGTCAAACACCTT
Source organism: Verrucomicrobiota bacterium (assembly GCA_038325245.1). Taxonomy (GTDB): domain Bacteria; phylum Verrucomicrobiota; class Verrucomicrobiia; order Limisphaerales; family CAIMTB01; genus CAIMTB01. The sequence goes on along the minus strand of JBBQIU010000074.1, from coordinate 3,324 downwards.
CAGGTTTTGGATATCTGATTCTCGAAGGGCGCGTCCTGGCCGGCACGCCGTGCCACGAAAAGCCGTTTGCACCCGCCACGCTCCGGCCCGAGAGTGGCCTGTCGATGCCGTCTGCGGCGCCCAGCAGTCCTTCGGTCCGTCGCCTTCCTCTGCCGACCTCCTTCGGTGGAGTCGCCGCCGTTGCCGAAGGTCCAGGATGGTGGCTGTTCGCATGGCAACTCGCCTTCGCCCTCGCCACCGCGATCGTCTTCCTCTGGGCCTTCGATGTCGCCTGGGCCCGCGGAATCGAGCGTGCCATCGGCAGCCTGCCGGATGAGGCGCGAATCCAGAATGGCATCCTGGAATGGGGTGGCACCCAATCCATGATCCTGCATCAAGGTCCCTTCGTGTCCTTCGTCGTGGATCCGGAAGGGCGCCGGGAAGACGGCCTTGCCACGGATATCACGGTGTCCCTGGAGTCGGATCGCGTCGCGATCCGTTCTTTCCTCGGTTGGGCTTCGATCCGCTACCCGGTGACGCTCCGGATTCCGCTCACCCGCGTCTATCTGACAAGCGCGGTTACCGCATGGAAAGTCCCCTTCTTCCTCGCCCTGGGCGGAACCGTCGTGGCCGCCCTGCTCGTCTCGTGGCTCGCGCTGTCCCTGGCCTACGGCCTCGTGGTCTGGTTCGGTGCCATCGTCCTCGGCCGGCCCGTCCCGTTTCGCATCGCCCGACGCCTCGCCGGCGCGTCCCTTCTTCCTGGCAGCGTGCTCATGGTGTCGGCGATCGCGCTGTACGCCACCCGCCAGATGGGCCTGATCGGCTTTCTCGTCGTCGCGCCGCTGCACATCGTCGTCGGCTGGATCTACTGCGCTGGCGGATGGACGCGGCTCCGACGGTGCGGAGGCGACATGGATGGCCCATCCGAAAACCCCTTCGGTTCCCCCCCTCGCGCCCGAGGACCCTCCCCCGAGGTTCCTGCTGCATCCAATCCTTTCCAACCCCAGGAATGACTCCCAACGAAACGTCGGCAGCCTCCCTCAAACCGTCGCCACGGGCCTGGCCCATTTTCGCCGTGCCTGCCGTTCTGGCGCTCGTCGGTTACGTGGTGATGTACAACGTCGACGCGCGCCTTCGCACCAACCACGGCCCGTGGGAGGTGGCATTCCTCGTCGATACCGAGGGGACGCCGGCCGTCATCATTCGCCAGGACACCCTGGGGATCAGCAATATCACCGTCCGGTTTATCGGTGAATCGATTCCGACCCCCCAGAACCCGCCCATACCCGTCCGATTCGATACTCCCCTGCGGGCGATTCCGTTTGGCGCCACGACGTTCGATGACCTTATGTACCTCCCGGGAACGGTCGTCCTGCATTGTTTCGGACACGAAGTTCAGATGCTCCCACGGGGACTTTTCCTGAACCGCAAAGAACATGCATGGACCGTCCCGGCGACCTATGAACTGCAACCGGGAGACAAACTCCCGTCGCTGGACCCGCCCAAAAAGGGGCCGCGAGCCCAGCCCGTTAATTGACCAGGGAGTCCCGGTACTGGCGGTAGGCTTCATCCCCCAAGGCCCCACGAATCGAGGCTTCTTTGGATTTCTCGATCTCCTGCAGGCCCAATTGGCGCTGCTCCGCGTTCAAGCTCGAATTGTTCAGGATTTCGCGCCGTCGGCTCTCATGCTGACTCAAGACCTCGTAAAACGGCAGGACCACCGCGTCGGCGAGTCCGGCCCGGCGCATCGCGAGTTGCGCCTGCCTGAACAGCGGATAACGCCCCACCAGATACCGCTGGTAGCGCTCGGGCGACAGCACGCCGCGGATGGCTTCCTCCCGTTGTCGGTCGAAATCCTCCCGCTGGCGCGCACTCAGGGAATCGACGGCTCCGAATTCCAACTGCAACCGATGCTCCAGGGCGTCCACCGCCCTGAAGATGGTTCGAAACTCGTCGGGAGTCGGTTCCAAGGCAGCCAACTCCGTCCTTAAACGATTGGCATTGTGAGAGTAACGAATCAGGAATTCCTCCAATTCCCCGGAGGAAAGCACGACGGACAGATCCGTTCGTGTCTGTTCGCGAAGCCGTGCCAGGTCACCCTGGTTGAGGAAGATCCCCTCGTTCTGTCGATTGTTGTAATAGCCCTGATGCCGGTCCAGTGAACGGCCACAGATCTCCTGAACCGCGTTGAACTTGTCGCGCGGCAAGGCTCCCAGCACGGGTCCCGCCAGATTCACCACGATCGGCGCGTCCTTGGTACCCGCGTCGGGCTCGTCCGGAACAACGCCTAATAATTTGCCCACCAATTCGTTCCGACGTGCCCGAAACTGCTCGAACTTGTCGTTGAACGCCTCCCCAGCGCCGTTGGTGGGCTCCGCCTTCCACCACGGAAAATCATTCGCCACAGCCTGCGAAACCCGCTGCTGGAGCAGCCATTCATCCGCGTCCGCCACCACAATGAGCCGAACTCTCTCTTCGGGGCAACCCACCGACCGCAAACGCTCGAGGTAGGCGGGGTAATCAGGCGATTCCAATTGGGACCACCCCACCGACACGCCCTTTCCGGGCTTGACCTCTTCGGCTACCGCAACGGCAAACACCGTCGCCCCCCCCGCGAGCCCGAGGAGAAGGGCGGCGGCAAAAAATGTTTTCGGGAGACAAACTCGCACGCACCCAAACTCACTCCGTGGTGTTCCACAGGCAAACCGATTCTTTTGTGCCACCCTCCCCGGTCCTCCCCGACAACCCCCCGACTAGCCGTCCGGTGAACCGTTTGACTTGGATTTCCCCGAAACCTAGAGTGCGGGCGATGTTCGTCGCCGAAACAGCGACTCCGGGGAACGCTCCCTCCCCCGCCCCCCCCGATGCCGAGTTGGCAACGGCGTGGCGCGAGATTTCCGATCCAGTCGGTCCATTTCTGGATTCGGTGCGCGATTTCCTTGCCGAGCAGATCGATTCGTTCGAACCCGAGGTGGCCGAAGGCGCTCGCTACGCGCTGTCCGCCAGTGGAAAGCAGCTGCGCCCCGTTCTCGTCGCCCTCAGCGCCCAGGCCGCCGGAGAATTGACGCCCGCCCACGTCACCGGAGCAGCCATTGTCGAACTCGTTCACCTGGCCACCCTGGTCCACGATGACGTCATCGATGCGGCGGGCGTTCGCCGCCAGTTACCCACGGTGGCGGCGCGTTTAGGCAATCGAACAGCGGTTTTGCTGGGGGATTGCCTGTTTGCCCACGCCCTTCAGCTCGCCGCGTCTTTTCCCTCCACAGACGTTTGCCGCGTCGTCTCCGCCGCCACCAAGGCCGTGTGTTCGGGTGAAATCCTGCAATCCCTCCGGCTAGGCCGCAT
>JBBQIU010000073.1:0-8979 GCA_038325245.1 Verrucomicrobiota bacterium | reverse complement strand
GATTTCTCCACTGCGCTGCTCCGCCAAGGATAATGCCTGCGGCCCCAGGCGGCGCTCAAGGATTTCCCGGTTCTTGACGGCCGATTCTTCTCCAGTGAGGGCGCTGTTGTTAAACCACGCCAGGGCTTCGATCTCATCCTTCTGCACTCCCAAACCGAAGGCATACATCATGCCGAGATTGGATTGAGCGTCGGCGTTCCCTCGTTCTGCCTCGACGCGCAGAGCAGCAATTTCGTTTGCCGGCTCGACCGGCCGCCTCAGCGAGTTTTCCTGCGCCAGTGCCACCAAGCCCGAAATGGCGACAGCCATGACCACTTGGAATCCGATTTTTGCCGCGTAGCGATGGAAGGTTCGTTTGGCCATGGGCGTGAAGGGCTCGGTCCTGCCAATCGGCAGATTTCTCCGCAAACGAGCCCAATTCTCTTGTCGCCGTAACCGGCCCCTCTTTGCGCAAAAGCAATGTCTGGGCAGCAGGCGGATTTCACGAAACCAAGATCAAGGACTTCCGTGACCGCTCCGCTGATGTATCTCGCTGATTTGCCGAAAGGAAACTGGATCTTCAGACGGGTTGGCCCGAGACGCCCCTTCGCTACTTGAGCAGACTGGACGTAGCTACAACGTAGGCACATGAGCGCGATCACCGCGAACGTTTTCCGGGCGGGCAACTCCAAAGCGTTGCGTCTTCCCTGCGCTTTGGACGTGAAAGCCAAGACCTATGAGATCACGCCGACGCCCGATGGTTTCCTCATGGATGAGATTGAAGTGTCCGCGGAGTGGACGCCCAGCTTCCGCCTGAATCACTTCGAGTGGTGGGACCTAGTATTGGTCGCCGGGGAAAGCGGCGTGCAGTTTCGCGGCATCTGGATCCGACAGTACGATGACGATAATGACATCACTGGTGTAACGCGGTTTGCGGACCGCCAGGGATCTCGGCTGCCGGTTGCGGCTCTCGATGGAACCGACCATTGACAAGATTGAGAGGCACGGCCCTTTCCGGATCGTGGAAGTAAAGGTCGTGCGGATCGAGGAAGGAGACGACATGGAAGAACGGCCGTTGATAGACCGCCCTGTCGCGGTCGCGCCAATACCCCGCCGCCAGGCACCGCGTGTCAGTTCGTTTTGGGCTGCTTCGTGAACGCCGCCATTCGTTCGTGGGCTTCAGGGGACGCGCGGCACCGGGCAAAGGCCTCCAGCGCTTTGATGTCAGCCCAGCCCTCGTTCGATGCCGAGGCTTCGCGCAGCCCGGCTTTCGCGGCAAGCAGGGCTGCAGCCGGCAGTTGGGCGATCGTCTCCGCCAACTCCATGGCTGCGCGCAGAAGCCGCGCGTCGGGCACGACCTCGCGGACGAATCCGATCTCGCGTGCGCGATGAGCGCTGAACGACTCGCCTGTCAGGACGAGGGACAGTGCTTGGCCGAGGCCGACCGCGTCGATCATCGTCCGCCAGCCGTACGCGGGCGGCCAGCCCAGCCTGACTTCCGGCAAGCCAAAGCGAGCCGAGGTCGACGCTATCCTGAAATCGCACGATGCTGCCAGGATGCAGCCTCCGCCCAACGCGCTGCCGTTAACGGCGGCAATCGTGACCGGCGGTAGGGCCCGAACTGCGGCCATGAGTCCGGCACGACGGCGGGTCAAGGGCAGCTGTGCCGGGGCATCCAAATCGGCCGACTCGTGGATGTCTTCGCCGGCACAAAAGGCCCGGCCCTCGCCGGAGAGGACGACGGCTGACCAGTCCCTCGCGTTTCTCGAGAGCCAGTCTACTGCCGCCTCGAGGTCGTTTGTCAGGGCGTCGTCGAGGGCGTTGAGCCGCGCGGGCCGGTTGAGGCGCAGATGCGCGATACGCGGCGCGACGACGGAAAGCGTTGCGAGTGCGAGTCGGGGCATTGCGGACGGGACGACGGCTTCGCGGAGCGTCTCACCCACCATGTGTTTACGCAAACCGGCGAGCGTGACAATGGCGCGTTGGTGCCGACCGCGACCGATCTCACGCCCGGCTTCCACGGCTGTGATGGTGAAATCGATTTTGCGCCCTTGAAGGCTGATTACACGCGCCCTCGCCGTCACCCGCGTGCCGATTGGACTGGGTGCAAGGTGCTCGACCTGCACGGACACCCCGACCGATTCCTCCCCCGGCAGGAGAAAGGGAGCGAGAACAGCCCTTGCCGCGTATTCCATCAGGTTGATCATGGCTGGGGTCGAGAACACCACCACGCCGCCATCGGACAGCCCGACCCCGAGGTGGATCGCGTCAGCCGCTGAGACGACCATCTCCACGCTAGCCTCGAGACCTTCAACCAGACCGGGTTTCATACAGGCATCCATGAGCTCGATGTGCGTGAAGGGCAACCTGCGAGCCTCGGAAAAGGCATTGCTGCGTGCGCGGGCCGGCTGCGTCCTCTACCATTCAAACAAGAGCTCATCCGTCGCGTCGTTGAAGGTCACGCTTGCGCCCCGCGGTGTTTGCGCGAACGAGCTGGGAGTGAAGTCGCCCAAGAAGCAGGCAAGGATCGGTGGGCGGAGGTGTAGGCGGTGGACATGGAGGAGGGATTCAAGGGTGGATCAGGCGAAGACTTCCTTGATGGCGCGGAGGCTGCTGCGGAGCTCGGTGGCGAGGTGCGGGTCGCTGTAGTCGCGGCCGATCTTGGGGCCCATGATTTCGAGGTAACCGACCACGTCCCCAACCGGCCACTCGGCAGCGTGTTGGTCGCAGAGGGCTTTGAAGGCGGCGAGGTCGACGATGCCTCTTTTCTTTTCGCCGGGGTTGAAGCCGAAGGTGGAGCCGTAGATGGCGTCCGTGTTCTTGAAGTGGAACTCGTTCATCATCGGGATGCCGGCGGCGAAGAGTTCATTATTGGAGTGGATGATCTGTTTGTTGAGGTCGATCAGGCCGTGGCTGATGTCGCCGCAGAGGTAGGCGGGCACAGTTGTGGACGGGTTGGCGGCGTGGTCGGCGCGCATCTCGCCGATGTAGAGGTGCATCTCTTCGGGGGTGGTGGGCGGCTCGGCGAGGCAGGACATGGGCTCCATGGTGATGCCTTTGAGGCCAAGGGTTTTGGCGCGGCGGGAGAGTTCTTTGAGGTGGCGCAGGTAGGTGGCGGTGCCGGTGGCTTTCTGGGCGGCAGGGTGGTCGCGGTAGACGGCGCCGGGGTTGGAGCCGACGTAGTCTGCACCGACGAGGGCACCGACCTCGAGCAGGCGGTCAAAGCCTCTACGGGCGGCGCGCTCCATGCGGGCGTCGCCGACGAAGAAGCCGCCGAGTTCGCGGTGGGCGGTGAAGACGGACTTGATTCTCAGGCCGCGGGATTCGGCATGCTGGCGCAGGTCAGTGAAGTAGGAGTCTTCGAGCACGTAGAGCTCGTAGAAGGAGCCGAGCTGGACGTTGGTGATGCCTTCCTCGGCGAGGAGGTCAAAGAGCCACGGGAAGCTGTAGCGGGTTTCGATGCAGTCGGTTTTTAGGCCAAGCTGGATTTTCATGAGTCGGAAAAAGTACCGAGGAGTGAGTGGCGGGTAGCGAGGAGGTGGCGGAGTGTTCAGCCGCAGATTTCGGGGGTGACTTTGAAGATGACCTTGTGGTGCCAGGCCTTGCGGCCATGGATGCTGGCCATGATGGCGGGGCCGTCTTCGAGAGCGGGGGTGTCGCTGATCATGGGTGCGATTTGGAGGCCGCGGTCCATGAACTTGAGCACGTTGCTCCAGTCGTCGGTGCCGAAGGGGACGATCTTGCTGTTCCAGGTCCCGTAGATGGTGAGCTCGCGGCGCAGGATGCTGGAGAAGTCCTTTTCGCCGATTTTGAATTCGCCGTGGATGTTTCCCATGAAGACGACTTCGCCGAAGACGGTGGCGACCTGGGTTGCCTGAAGGAAGGTCAGGGGATGGCCGACGGCCTCGACGACGCGTTGCACGCCCTCGCCGCCGGTGGCGTCGAGGATCTGCTTTGCGGCGTCGCCACCGGTCTTGGGGTTGACGGGGATGCAGCCGAGGGCGGCGACGAGATCGAGTTTGCGCTGGTCGACATCGACAACAAAAACGCGCGCGCAGCCGGAGAGCTTGAGCCACTGGGCGACGAGGTTGCCGATGGGGCCGGCACCAAAAACGGCGGCGTCGTCGCCGGCCTGGACGTGCATCTTGCGCACCCCGTGGAGGGCGACGGCGGCGGGCTCGGTGCAGGCGGCGTGCAGCAGCGGCACGTGGTCGGGCACGGGGAGCAGGTTGCGCTCGGGCACGACGACGAATTCACCCATGCCGCCGTCGCGGCGGGAGCCGAAGTAGTCGTAGTGTTTGGTCTGGGCGTAGTCGCCGGTATCGAAGGCTTTTTCGCCGGGCTTGGGGATGAGCGGGAAGATGGCGACGCGGTCGCCTTTTTTGCGGGTGATGCCGTCCTGCTCGACGACACCGGAGAATTCGTGGCCGAGGACGAGCGGGTAGTGGTAGGCACCGCCGTCGAAGGCGCGGGGGATGTCGCTGCCGCAGACGCCGCAGGCGGCGACCCGCACGAGCACGCAGTTTTCCACGCCGAGGCCGACTGGGGGGGCGGGCGGGACCGGGCGATCGGGGTGATGAACGAGTTGACCGTTGGCTTCGAGGACGAGGGCGCGCATGGGCGGGAAGTTTAAGTGGAAAGCGTGAGTTGAAATCGGGGCGGGTGCTTTGGGCTCAGTCCCAGTTGATGATGACCTTGAGGCTGTCGCCGTCGGCGGCGCGCTTGATGGCCTCGGGGATCTGGGTGTGGGGGAAGCGCTCGGAGGCGTTGGTCATGAGGCCGATCTTGGGGAGCTTGCCCTCGGTGAGGAGTTTTTGGGCGAGGCGGATGCCGTGCATGGAGCTGCCGTGGGTGGCCTGGTAGCACTGGAGTTTGTAGTGCACGTCGTTGTTGAGGTCGATCTCGTGGGCGATGCGGGGTTTGCCGCCGGCACCCTTCACGCCGGCATGGGCGTCGAGCACGGTGCCGTAGCCGACGAGTTTGACGGACAACTCGTAACCCTCGCGGGCGGGAACGTTCATCATGACGAAGTGGGGTTCGTTGAAGGGTCTGCACTCCTTGAAGACGTTCTCGACGACCTTCTCGTCCCAGCGCACGCCGACTACGCGCTCGTCGCCGAAGTCACGGAGGACGCGGGCGAGGCGTTCAGCACCGCGGTTGACGAGGATGATCTTGTGGGCGCCCATGGCCTGGGCGCATTGGAGTGCGTAGGTCGATTGGGAGCCGGCACCGATGAGCACGACGATGCGACCGGCGATACAGTTGTTGACGCGGGTCATGCCTTCGAGACAGCAGGCAAGCGGTTCGAGCTGGCAGGCGTGGTCGGGGTCGAAGCCGGTGGGGAATTTCACGATGGGGCCGAGGTCGACGAACCATTTGGGCAGGATGGCGTGGGAGCGGGCGAAGCCGGGGAACTCGTGGCCGGTGGCCTGGGTGTTGGGGCAGCTGGTCCAGTCGCCGGTGCCCCTGTCGCCGCAGTAAATGCAATCGCGGTCGCTGCAGGGGATGTCGCAGCCAAGACCGACGAGGTCGCCGGGGGTGAACTTGGTGACGCCCTCTCCGACGGCTTCGACGGTGGCGCTGACCTCGTGGAGGATGACCGCGGGCCATTTTCTAATGCGCGGGAGGCCGACCTTATGGATGACCACGTCGGACTGGCAGACGGACGCGCGACGCGTGCGCAACAGGATCTCGCCGGGGCCCGGGGCAGGGAGCTGTTCATTGACGACGGAGAAAGTACCGGCGGGCTTGTCAAGAAGGTAGGAAGTGCAGATGCAGGTCGGTGGCATGAAATCGATATGATTCTAAAATGACTAATTATTGATTGATTAATGATCGGAAAAGCGTCCCTGATCAATCACATTTCAATCATTCAAGGAATAGCCATGACTCACGCCGTGCAAATTTCACCCTCGATGATGTGTGCCGATCCCTTTGCGTTGGGGGCGGTTTTGGACGTGTTTGTGGCCGGGGGAATCGAGTGGTTGCACATCGATGTGATGGATGGTCGTTATGTGCCGAATTTCACGCTGGGGCCTGACTACTGTAAGGCTTTGGCCAAGGCCTGTCGCATTCCGCTGGATGTTCACCTGATGGTGGAGGAGCCGGAGCGGCACGTGGAATTGTTCATGGTATCTCCGGGGGTGCGGGTGAGTTTTCATCCGGAGACGGTGCGGCAACCGGTGCGGTTGATTGAACGTATCCGTGAAGCCGGAGCATCGCCCGGCATCGCCATCGATCCCGCGATGACGGTGGAGAGCTGCGCACATCTGCTGCCGCTGGTGGATCAGGTGATGATCATGACGGTGAATCCCGGATACGCCGGGCAGAAGCTGTTGCCCTGGTGTCTGCCGAAGCTCACCCGCGCGAGGCAGCTGTTGAACGAGATCGGTTCGACGGCGCGCATCGAAGTGGATGGCAACGTGAGCTGGGCGAACATTCCCGGCATGGTTGCGGCGGGCGCAGATGTTTTGGTGGCGGGCACATCGTCGCTGTTTGTCAGCGGAAGGGTTGAGGCGGCTGCGATTGAGCGCATGCGGTCGATGGCCCGTTCGGCAGAGGCGGGGGCGGTGGCGGGTGGATGACCATGAGCACGCATCATCGGGCGGTTGATCGGGGCGCGGGCCGCGGCCGGGTGATGGCGCTGGCTCAGGGTTGACCCGCGAAAGAGGGCGCACAGTCTCGGAACATCGATGCAACGACTCGAACGCCAACGCGCGTTGATAGCCTTGGTTCAACGCCAGGGTGACCTCACTCTGGAGGAGGCGTGCCGGGTTCATGCCATTTCTCCGGCCACGGCTCGGCGGGATTTTGTGGACATCGTCGCGCGGGGCGCGGCTCAGAAAACCTGGGGCGGACTGCGAAGCATCCCATCGGTTGAGGGCGGTTTGGGTGACATGGTGCCCAGCGGACTGCGCGAGATACAGCGAACCGCTGACAAGGAGCGCATCGCCGCGGCGGCCTGCGCTTTGGTGCAGGATGGGGACGTGCTGATGATCGATGGCGGCACGACTACATTGTGCATGGCACCGCATCTTGCCAATCGGCCGGTGCGCATCCTCACCAACTCGCTGTTGATCGCGCACCGGATCGACCGGTTGCGCACTTCCCAGGGCGGGGCGGAGGTTTTTTTGACCGGAGGATTTTTGTATCCAGGTTCAGGATTATTGGTGGGCCCGCAATCCCTGGAAAACCTCGTGAAGTATCATGCCCGCTGGGCGTTCATTTCCTGCGGAGGCCTCGATGCGGAGGGCGCGACCAACACCAATCAACTGGTGGTCGAGGGCGAACGCGCGATGATCCGCACCGCGGAGACAGCCGTCCTGCTGGCGGACTCGTCAAAGTGGACCCGCAAGGACATGGTCCGACTCTGCCAGTGGAAGGAAATCAAGATCCTGATCACCGATGCGGCGCCTCCTCGCGAGATTCATCAGCAGATGAAGGCGGTCGTGGCAGTGGATGTGATCTCCCAGGTGTGAGTCGTCCCGCTTGGGCTTCGATCAGCTTTGAGGAGCGGGCTGGGCCGCGGTTGGTGGCGCAGGGGGGGGAGTCGCGGGCGGCGTGTCAGGCGCTGGTGCAGCAAGTATCGTTGGTGCGTCCCTGGCTGGAAGGACGATGGACATGGGGTAGGCGGGTCGGATTGCCGGGGTGGTGAATCAAGGAACAAAGCCGGGCCAGTGGGCGTCGGCGCGTTCGGGGCGGGGAACCCACATGACGGCGTCGGGGTTGTCCAGATACTGCCGCCAGATGGGCACGCCAGACCGCAGGCCGAGCTGGCGGTAGGCCTCGGGGCTCTTTTGGACGAGCTTCGGATGGGTCGGGTAGCGTGGATTTTTGTCCCAGGCCAGAGCGTCACCCACCAGTCGGGGGAACCAAGCCAGGCCGCCGTGGGCGCGCACGCCCCGGTAGTCGAAACCGAAATCGCGCACGCACCACGCCCCGAAGGTGAGGTGCTGGCTGGGATCGGCGCTGATGGTGGCGTGGGCCCAGTCGGGCGGCACCACGACAACTTCTCCGGGACTGGCGGTGACGGCGAAGCAGCGGCCGGGATTGTCCTCGGCGGTCTCCTGCATGAGGATGACGGCGCGGCCCGACCAGATTTCGTAGAGCTCGGCGGTGGAGCGCCCGCAACTGGCGCTCACTGCATGGAGGTGGCCCTGCGAACGCACAGGCTCCTCGCCGAGACGGCCAGCGGCGTAGGTGACGACACCGAAGAGCAGGTTGCGCGCGAGCAAGTCTGCGCGGCGCGCCTCCGTGCCGACATCCATGGCGATGGCGTAAACGATCTCTGGGCCGCGGCAATGCGGGTCGCGCAGGCTTGGGCGGATCGCGTCGAGGCGGCGCAATTCGCACGACGGACCGAAGACGCCGGGGCCGTAGCGGAATCCGAGCGGAGCGGTGGTGGGCTGGATGTCGAAACCGGGCTGGATGGCGGGGGTCATGGCTGGGTGCGCACGAAGGCTTTGAGGGTGGCGAATTCGCGGGACGGGTCGGGCTGGGTCGGGCGGATGGTGTAGGCGCCGGCGGCGGCGGGCATGATGAAGGTCTCGGCGTAATGGACGACGAACGGCGCGAAGGCATCGGTCGGGCTCTCGACCACGACCTCGTCGCCCTCGATGAGGTTGAGCACGTTGACGCCGCCGGTCGCCGCGCCGCCGGTGTGGTGCTCGACCTTGCCGGTGAACCAGTGGCGGCGGGTCTCGATGAATTCGGCGGCATGCAGGCCGGTGCGCTCCTCGCGCCACCCGGGGCCGGAGGCGACGGGCGTGAACTGGTTGACGAGATGCTGGCGGGCGTAGCTCTCGTCGCGGTGCCACTGCACCACCTTTTCACCGCGGTCGATGTTCACTGGGCGGGGTTTTCCATCGAGGCCGAGGCGGGCCCAGTCCCAGAGCTTGAAGGTGAAAATGTAGGGCGTGGCGCTGACTTCCAGCACCATGGAGTTGGCGCCGGAGCAGTGCAGCGTGCCGGCGGGGATGAGGAAGTGGTCGTGTTTTTTGG
>JBBQIU010000072.1:0-8994 GCA_038325245.1 Verrucomicrobiota bacterium | reverse complement strand
GTGGGGAAATCGTTGCGCTGGCGGGCGAGGAGGTCTTCGAGTTCGCTGGCAAGGATCTGGCGGATCAGGCGGCCGGCACAAGTGAGTCCATCATGGCTGGTGATGTAAATGATCTTGGCGGCCTTGAGGGTTTCGCCGAGGGCGACGGCGATGGCGTCGGAATTGACGCGATAAGTGCGGCCCTCGCCGTCGAAGCCGAGGGGAGGGATGACGGGGACGATGCCTTGCGTGATGAGGCCCTGGAGCATTTCGACGTCGATACGTTCCACCTTGCCGGTGAAGAGGTGGTCGATGCCGCCGAGTATCCCGACGGGATGGGCGATGATGGCGTTGGTGGAGGCGGCTCGAATGTCGTTGGTGGAGAGGCCCTCGAGGATCTCGTGGGTGAGTCGGTTGGCGGCGGTGAGGGAGAGCTTGAGGGTGGCTTCGTCCGTGATGCCGGAGCCGTCGAGATTGGAGGCGGCGTCGCCGGAATCACGGGAGAGCTCGCGGATCATGGCGGCGGCGCCGTGGACGAGGATGACGCGGATGTTGAGAGAGCGGAGGACGGCGACGTCGAGGAGGATGTTGGCGAAGTTTTCATCCATAACGACGGAGGCATCGACGCTGAGGATGAAGCAGCGTTCGCGGAAGCGGGGGATGTAACGGAGGATGCCGCGGAGGTCGGTGGGTTTCACAGGTTCGTTGTTGGGGGCGGTCCCTTGGGATCGGGAGGCGATTTAGTGCGGGCAGTTGCGATGGCTGGCAATGGAAAACGGGGGAGGGTTTGGGCGAGCTTTCTGGTTGGAAGTTGGTCGGCGGGTCGTTAATGCAGGCGGATGCCTGTTCTGATGGCCAAAGGTGGCTGGGTGTTGTGGGTAATCCTGGTGACGGGAGCCGTGGGGGTGGCCGTCTTCATCGAGCGGTTGTTGCACTATCATCGGGCGCAGATCAACTCGACGGAGTTTCTCAACGGGGTGAGGAACGTGATCAAGCGGGACAACATCGTGGAAGCGGTCTCGATCTGCGACGCGACGCCCGGGCCGGTGGCGCGGATGGTGAAGGTGGCGATCCTGCATCGGGAGGGGGGGAAGGAGGGGATGCGGGAGGCTTTGGATGAGGCGGGATTGATCGAGGTTCCGCGGCTTGAGGAGAAGCTGGGGGCGCTGGCGACGATTGCGCAGATCGCGCCGTTGATGGGCTTGTTTGGGGCGGTGTTGGGCTTCATCAAGGTATTCTGGCAGATGCAACTGAGCGGGATGCCGCTTCAGCCGACGGAGTTTGCGGCGGGAATGTGGCAGGGGCTCATCTGTCTGGGGGCGGGCATTGCGGTGGCGGTGCCGACCTACGTGGCGCACAACTTTCTCGTTTCACGGTTGAACGAGGTTCTGTTGGACATGGAGAAGAGTTCGACGGAGATCATCCGGCTGTTGGGGGATCGGGGAGGGGGTGGGTTCCGGTGAGGCTTCCCCGCAACTTTAAGATGTTCCGCGGGGGGCTGGACGCGTCGGCCGTCGCGGGGACGATGTTCCTCCTTTGGATGGTGACGCTGCTGCATTCGTCGCTGGTCTTGCCGGCGGGTCTCCGTCTTCGATTGCCGGAGGCTCCGGGATTGTGGGGCGAGGTGGTTCCCAACCTTGCGATGGCGGTGGATCGGGTGGGGCGGCTGTCGTTTGAGCATCAATTGGTGTCGGAGTCGAATCTCATCCAACGGTTGCGGGAGCGGGTGGAAGTGCGGGGAACGAACCAGACCCTGCTGCTGTTGGCGGATCAATCGGTGTCGATGGCGACCTTGGCGCGATTGGCGAATCTCGCGCGGGAGGCGGGCGTTCGCGATGTGGTTCTGGCGACGAGTCCGAGGCCGGGTGCGACCCTGCCGTGGCGGCAAGACAGGGACGGGGCGCCATGAAGGTCGAGGAGGAATCGGTGGAAACGCCGAAGGCCGTGCCGTGGTGGCGGCAGGGGTGGGTTTGGCTTGCCGTCACGGTGCTGGCGGCCGAAGTGGGGACGGTTCAATTGCTTTCGGCGCGTGGGACGGCGGAGGTGGTATCGTCGCGATTGCCGCAGACCCGGTACTGGCTCTACTTGGAGCCGGGGGAATCCGCGAAGGCAGATGCATGGAGCCTGATGGTGAGTCCGGCTGTGATGCTGGTGCCATCAGAGCAGGATTTTTCGGGATCCAGTTGGCTGGCGGGACCGACGGCCGAGGTGGCGTTGGAAGCGTTCCTGGCGAGGGTTCAGCCCCTTCCATTCGAACCGATCCGCGGTGGCGCCGGGGGATTGCCTGCGTTTCCGCGGATCGATCCGGGGCCGGGAAGTCGGTGGGACGTGCCGGAGGGTATGGGACCGCTGCCGGGCGTGGCGCCGGTTGCGGTGCCGGAGGATGGCAGGGTGCGCATTCTGGAAGGCCTTGAAGGATGGGAGTTGGCAAAGGAAATCAAGTTGGAGCCCTTCCCCGGGGGACTTCTGGCTCAGAGGGCGGTGGTTCGATTGATGGTCGATGATTCCGGAACTCCTGCGAGTCCGCCGGTGATCTGGGAAGGCAGCGGCGAGGCGGTGGCCGACGCGGCGGCGTTGGGGGTGGTTCGGACAATGCGGTTGATCCGGTCGGCGCCGATCCTCGACACGAAAAAAGGCGTCGGCGGTTGGAAGTGGGGACTCGTCTCCGTGACGTGGCCGGCACCGCGGGTGGAATCCGCGGGGGAAGGCGGGCCTCGGCCATGAGCCCGGATGCCCTGTTATTCCTGTACATGGCGGTTCCCCTCGGATCGCTGGTGGTGCTGTGGTTGATGCGCTCGATCCGGGGGCGTCGGTTCTTGCCCAGCCCGGCGGAGGACAGGGTCTTCCGCTGCACGCGCTGCGGGTATGTCTACACGGACGATCCCGATGTGGATCTGTCGCGGTGCCCGCAGTGCGGCCTGACGAACGAGATGTTCGATTTCCGGACGTAGTGGATCTGGGAAGGCGAATCCTGTCCGTCCACATCTCTGCGTTCCCTGCGTTCTTTGTGGCAAATCCCTCCCCTTCCGGCGCTTAGGTCCGCCTTGCGGATCTCGAATCCTTGTGGTTTGCCCGATTGGAATTAGGCCACAGAGAGCGCAGAGAAGGACACGAGAGAACCCCGGTTCTTCCGAACCTGATGGGTGAAGTCGGGAAGGCGAATCCTGTCCGTCCAGATCTCTGCGTTCCCTGCGTTCTTTGTGGCAAATCCCTCCCCTTCCGGCGCTTAGGTCCGTCTTGCGGATCTCGAATCCTTGTGGTTTGCCCGATTGGAATTAGGCCACAGAGAACGCAGAGAAGGACACGAGAGAACCCCGGTTCTTCCGAACCTGATGGGTGAAGTCGGGAAGGCGAATCCTGTCCGTCCACATCTCTGCGTTCCCTGCGTTCTTTGTGGCAAATCCCTCCCCTTCCGGCGGTCAGGTCCGTCTTGCGGATCTCGAATCCTTGTGGTTTGCCCGATTGGAATTAGGCCACAGGGAACGCAGAGAGCGCAGAGAAGGACATGAGAGAACCCCGGTCCTTCCGAACCCGCACGGACACGTCAGCGGCAAGATCAGACTCGGATTTCGGCGAGGAGTGCGGCGATTGTCTGAAGGGCGCTGCCTTCGAACCGATTGTTCACGTAGACGTACACGACACGCGGAACACCGCCGTCGCGTTTGGCCACGCGCCCCATCCATTGGGCGGTGGCGGTGCGTCCTTCGGGGTAGGGATCCTGGATCCGGTCGTAGGGTTTGAACTGTTCGATCGCTTCCGCGTAGGCACGGCCGGGGCGCAGGAGCAGTCGAGCGACGGCGTGATCCGCGGATGAAAAGGCTCCTGGAAGGGCGAGTTGCTCTGAGATCGGGGGCATGGCTTCCCAGGAGTTGAAGATGTGAGTCACCCTGTGGCGCGCCAGGGCGGCGAAGTAATCGGCATGAAGGAAGGTCGGGTTCCGAATCTCGACGCCGTAACGCCACCCGGACGGCAGCCGGCTCAGGAACGCGTCAAGGGCGGCGACAAAGTCCCGTCCCTTGGCGAAGTCGGACGGATAGAAGCGCGAGAACTCGAACATAAGCACGCCCACTTTCGCGCGGTAGGGCTCGAGGGGAGTCAGGAAGGCCGAGGCGAACAGCTCGGCGTTGAGGAAGTTCCCGTTCGCCTGCCCGGCGCGGTCGCCGAACCGGGCGAGGCGGGTGAAGCGTTTGAGGGTGATTTCGTCGGTCACCTTGAAGGTGAATTGGAAATCGTCCGGGACCTGGGCGGCGAGACCCGCGAGGAATTGGGGGTCTGGGAAACGGTAGTAGGCCGCGTCGACACAGACGGTGGGAAATGTCTCGGCGTATTCGGCGAGGCAAAGCCGTTCGAAGCGGGTCTGGGCGACTTGTCCGCGGTAGGTGTATCGATCGGGAGAATAGAGCTGTCCAAGCCAGCCTGGGTATTTCCAGGAGGACGTGCCGATGAAAACGCCGCGTTCCGCGAGGGACCGAAGGGCGACTCGGTCGCGCTCGCGGTCAAAGGACGGGTGGGACGATGTCACGGGGAAAAGGGAATAATGCGCAGGTCGGGCTTGCGGTGCGGGGGATGGTTCCGATAGCCAAGGGCGCATTACCCAGCCATGAGTGTTTTTCTATCCGCCGCGGAGGTCACGGGGAGTCGATGGCCCTTTGTCGTCCTGCTGGTCAGCATCGTATTCGTCATCGTGGCAATCACGAAACTCCGGTTGCACGCCTTCATCGCCCTGATTTTTGCGGCGTTCCTGGCGGGTTTCCTTGCGGAGCCGTTTGCTCCGGCGGTTCTGGAAAAGCTGTCGAGGGGAACGCGGTCGGCGGTGGAAGGGAACCAGTGGCTGGCGACGGTGGAACTTACGATGCTGGAGTTTGGGAACACTGCGGCGGCGATTTCGATCTCGATCGGGTTGGCGGCGATCATCGGGATGGCACTGATGGAGAGCGGGGCGGCGGACAAGGTGGTTCGCCGTTTCCTTGCGTTCTTCGGAGAGAAACGGGCGGGAGCGGCGCTGCTCTGGAGCACGTACTTCCTTTCGATCCCGATCTTCTTCGACACGATGTTCATGTTGATGGTTCCGCTGGCGCGGGCGCTTCGGTTAAGGACGGGCAAGGACTACACCCTGTACCTGCTTTGCATTTGTTGCGGCGGGGTGGTGACGCATTCCCTGACCGTGCCGCACCCGGGTCCGCTGGCGGTGGTGGACAATCTGAAGGTCGATGTCGGCCTCTCACTCATCTGGGGAATCATCGGGGGCATCGTGCCCTGCATCGGGGGATATTATATCGCAAAATGGCTGAACAACCGGGTGGTGGTGCCATTGCGGGAGACGCGGGGGACGACGCTTTCGGAACTGGAAGGGATCTCGAAGAAACCGGAGTCCGATCTGCCATCGTTTTTCTGGTCCATCCTGCCTGTGATCCTGCCGATCGCCCTGATCAGCCTTGGGTCCACGTTCGTCGTCATCAAGGGCAGTTTTCCGGGCGTTGTGGCGGCAATGGGCGGGGTGGAAGTGTTCAACGGGATCAACCGATGGGTGGCCTTCTTCGGGAACAAGAACATCGCGTTGTTCCTGGGAGCGGGCCTGGCGCTGTGGGTCCTGGCGCGGCAGCACCGATTCAGTTTCCGGCAGATCGAAAGCCTGATCGGACCTCCGATCGAAACGGCGGGTGTGATCATCCTCATCACAAGTGCGGGGGGCGCATTTGGGCTGATGTTGAGGAACGCCGGGGTCGGCGACGCGATCAAATACGCGGCGACCGGGTATGAGATCAATCTGATCCTGCTGTCATGGCTGGTCGCGGCGGTGATCCGGGTCGCGCAGGGTTCTGCGACGGTGGCGATGCTGACGACGTCGGCCATGGTGTTTCCGATGATGGATCCTGCGGCGGGTGCCTCGTTGCCGTTCCACCCCATGTACATCTATCTCTCGATCGGATTCGGGGCCTTCACGTCGTCGTGGATGAATGACAGCGGGTTTTGGGTGGTGAACCGGTTGAGCGGGATGACCGAGACGGAAACGCTCAAGACGTGGACGACGATGTTGACGGCGGTTTCGGTCTTTGGGTTGGTGCTGACATGGTTGATGGCGAAAATCCTGCCGCTGGCGTGAAGGAAGCGATCGTGACTTCGTGACTCATTGCGGCTTCTTGGTTCACGGAACGGTCGGGGTAGAGGGGGTCTTGCGGAAGAAGATGAGGTGTTGCCAGGGCAATTCCTTGCGCGTTTCGATCCACTGAAGACGCGGATGGATCTCGGCTTCCTTGCGAACCTGCGCCTCCGTCATCTTGTGGAGAGGCTTGATGGGAACGGATACCTGCTCGCCGCGGAACTCGACGAACGCGACCCGGCCGCCCGGTTTCAGGGCTTGGGTGATGGCGGCAAGCATCTCGTACGGATGATCAAATTCGTGATAAACGTCGACCATGATGGCGAGGTCTATGGAGTCGTCGGGGAGTTTGGGATCGGTGAGGGTTCCGAGGACACCGATGACATTGGTGACGCCGCGTTGGGCCAAATTGGTAGCGAGGAGGGAGAGCATCTCCGGTTGGATATCGACGGCGAACACGGATCCGGAGGGGCCGATTTTCTCGGCCATGCGCCAGGCGTGATAACCGGTGCCGGCCCCAATATCGGCGACGGCCATGCCGGGACGAAGACCGAGGAGGGAGTGGAGGAGGTCGGGGCGTTCCTCCTCGGTGCGCTCGGGGCGTTCGAGCCAGGGTGCGCCGAGGTGGCCCATGACGTGGGCTATTTCACGTCCCAGAAAGAATTTGCCGATTCCGTCCCGGGACGGGTCGCGCTGTTCGTAGCGTGGGAGCGGGTCGGCGGCGGAGTTGGCGAGGGGGAAGGTGGCGAGAGTGAGAAGGGCGACGCCGGCGAGGCAGGAGGAGAGGAACCTTTTTGGACGGATGGAAGGGGATTGGGAAGATGAACTGAGAGCCTTGGGTTTGTCGGGCGGGGTGCCCGGCTCAATGGAAGCCGAGACGGTGGCCTCAAAAAACGGGGGTTTGATGGGGAGGCGGGAGGGGTAGGGGGGCGGCATGGGGGTAGGGTAGCGGAGGAGGCTGGAGGGGGCTAGCGGGAGGTGGAAGGGTCCACATGTAGGGGCGGCGGCGGCGGGAGGAGGTGCAATAAATGGGGTCCTTTAACCTCTTGACCCATGTTTCGGGGGGGCCGTAGCCTGTCGGCTCGTAGGCTGACTTCATGTTCGCGCAGCTTAAAGGCCTCTTTTCCAACGACATTGGAATAGATCTCGGTACCGCCAACTCGCTCGTATACGTGCGTGATCGCGGTATCGTGTTGCGTGAACCCTCCGTGGTAGCCATTCAGGCGGGCACCACCAACGTTCTGGCCGTAGGTGAAGAGGCCAAGAGGATGTTGGGCAGGACCCCCGGCAATATTGTGGCCATCCGTCCAATGAAAGATGGTGTGATCGCGGATTTTGAGGTGACCGAATCGATGCTTCGTCACTTCATCCAGAAGGTTCACCATCGGAAATTGATAGCACCTCGGGTGGTCGTGGCTGTTCCCTCAGGAATCACGGAGGTTGAGAAACGCGCGGTAAAAGACTCGGCGACGCATGCCGGGGCGCGCGAAGTGTATTTAATCGAGCAGCCGATGGCTTCGGCCATCGGGGTGGGTCTGCCGGTGCACGAACCGGCGGGCAACATGATCGTGGACATCGGCGGGGGCACCTGTGAAATCGCCATCATCTCCCTGGCCGGCATCGTGTTTAGTCGTTCACTCCGGGTTGGAGGGGACGAGTTTGACGAGACGATCATTGCTCACATGAAAAGGGCCTACAACCTGATGATCGGCGAACGAACCGCGGAGGAGATCAAGATTCGGATCGGCTCCGCCTTCCCGCTGGAGCAGGAGTTGACGATGGAGGTCAAGGGACGGGATCTCGGAAGTGGTCTGCCTAAAACGCTGACCGTTCGTTCTGAGGAGGTCCGTGACGCTCTCAAGGAACCGCTATCGAGCATTCTGGAGAATATCCGTCTCACCCTCGAACGCTGTCCGCCTGAACTCGCGGCCGACCTGGTCGACCGCGGCATCGTGATGGCGGGCGGGGGTGCGCTGGTCCGTGGGATTGACCGTCTGGTCGCCCAGGAAACGGGACTGCCCGTGCACATCGCCGACGACCCGCTCAGTGCGGTGGCGGAGGGTACGGGACGGGTATTGCAAGAACTGTCCTTCCTCAAACGAGTCGCCTCCTCCAGCACCGCTTAGCGGGCTGGGATGCTGCGTAAACCTCATTTCGCCCTCCTGTTAGTCGTCTCTCTGGCCGTGCTTGTTCTTCTGGCGCTGCCAGATGCGACACGTTCCAAGATCCGGCTGGCCGTAGGTGGCCTTTTCCTTCCGCTGTTCGGGCTGGCCGGCACTGCGCAGGCTGTGGGAGAGCGTGCCTCAGCAGCGGTGACGCCGCGATCCTCTTTGATCGCGCGGACACGTGACCTGGAGGAGGAATGCCGCGCGCTCAGGGCCGCCCTCATGGAGGCTCAGGGTGCTGAGAGGGAAAACGACAGACTTCGGCAGATGGTGGGATACCCCGCGCGCAACCGGTGGAGGCTCAAGCCCGCCCGCGTCATCGGACGGGATCCCGCAAGCTGGTGGCAGGCCGTCCATCTCGACGTGGGTTCGCGCGACGGTGTGACTACTAATCTCGCCGTGCTCGCGCCCGAAGGCCTGGTCGGGCGGGTCGCGGAAGTGGGCGTTCGCACTTGTCGGGTCGTGCTGGTGGGCGACCCCAACTGCCCGGTCTCCACGGCGCTGGCCGACACGCGGGAAACGGGGGTGGTCCGCGGGGCTTCGTCGGGGGATTTCCGCGGAGCGGTGGTGGATCTTTCCTACCTTTCGCGGGACGCGGTGGTCCGGCCGGGACAGCGCGTGATCACGAGTGGTCAGGGAGGCACCTATCCGGCGGGAATTACGGTGGGCGAGGTCATCGATTCCCGGATGGTGGAAGCGGGGATCTACATTGAGGCGCGGGTGCGTCTGGCGGTCAACCTGTCGGCCGTC
>JBBQIU010000071.1:0-9009 GCA_038325245.1 Verrucomicrobiota bacterium | reverse complement strand
TTGGGCAGACGTACACGCCGGGTGGTGGAGGTGTGTCGGGCGATGGCGGTGGCGTCGTCCTTGGAAGAGGCTGAGCGCGTGACGCTGGAGGATGCGGGATGGTTTCACGATCTCGGTTGGGTGGGCATGCCGGGCGAGCTGCTTCAAGGCTCCCGGGAATCTCCGGAATCCCTGGACGCCAGGGAAAGGGAAGCTTGCGAAGGGCATCCGAGGAGGAGCGCGGAGATCGCATCCGAACTGGGCCTGGGAGCGGCGGTCCAGTCGGCCATCAAGGCACATCACGAGCGCCATGATGGCTCAGGGTATCCCGCGCGATTGTCTGGCGATGCGATTCCGTGGCTGGGGCGCTTGTTGGCGGTGGCGGTGGCGGTGGCGTATGCGGAGGACGGAGCCGGGTCGGGTGAGGGGATGGGACGGATCCGGGAAGGGGCAGGATCGGCCTTTGATCCGGAGGCGGTTGCCTGTCTGGAGCGCAGCCTCTACGGAATCGGGAGTAAGTGAATGTATTGAGTCAATGACTCACAGGAAGAAGTGGCTACGTCGGCGAACCCGCAGGGGTTCATGTGGTTAGCTAGACAAGGTTAGCCAATATACTTGCTTCTCCAGAGGGTCTTTTCCCTTTCAAGACGCCGGTCAATCTGGCACCAACATACGTGAGGGGAATGACTCGGAGTCGACCCGTCCAGAGGGTTCTGGGTGACGGCTCAACCCTGCGGGATTCCAAGCCAGTATGTTGAACGAAGTGATCAGCGGAAGTTCCATGGACACGGAAAGGGCTTACTCAGGGTGGGGAGGCGGGAGCCTCGTTCTGGCGGAGCCGCCGGACCGGGATGAGACGGGGGAACGGGCGGCGGACCGTCGGAGTGGAGGTCGGTTGAGGGAGGCGGCCATGCTTCTGGCGGCGGCCGAGGACGCGATCTGCATCGCCGACGTCGCGGGTCGGATCCTTTTCTGGAGTCCGGGTTGCGAGCGCCTTTATGGGTGGGGTTCCGACGAGGCGGTGGGTCAATCCGTGGTGGATGTAATGTTCGGAGGGACGTCGTACGGTTGGGCTCGGCTGAAGGGGTTCGTGATGGAGAAGGGGAGATGGGAAGGGGACTTGGAGACGTTCAGCCGGAAGAAGGAGGCCCTGAGCGTGAGGGCGCGGGCCTGGGTCATGAGGGAGGAAGAGGGAGGGGCGGCGTCGATCGTGATTGTGGCGACAGATCTGACGGGGAAGCGGCAGTTGGAGAAGCAATTGCTGCGGGCCCAGCGATTGGAAAGTGTGGGGACCCTGGCATGCGGGATCGCTCACGATCTCGCCAACGTCCTGACGCCGGTGCAGATGGCGGCGGAATTACTGCGACCGACGGTGGCGGGCACGGACGGGGAGCGGTTTCTGAACCTATTGGTGAGAAGCGCAGCGCGTGGCGTTGCGTTAACGCGCCAGTTGTTACTCTTCGGGCGTGGAGACGAGAGCGGGCATGCGGCGGTCGATCTGCGGAGTCTGTTGAAGGAGACCGTCAAGATGCTGAAAGGGACGCTTCCGAAATCGATTCAGGTTCACGGAGTGATACCGGACGATCTCTCGCCGGTGATCGGTGACGCGACGCAGATCCACCAGGTTCTGCTGAACCTGTGCGTCAACGCCCGTGATGCAATGCCGGACGGAGGCGTGTTGACGGTGCTGACACGGAATCAGGCGCTGGATGACGGCGCGGCGCGTGTGATCAAGGGCGGAAGGCCCGGGCGTTTTGTGACGATGACGGTGCGGGACACGGGACACGGGATCTCCCGCGAGGTTCTCGCGCGGATGTTCGATCCGTTTTTCACCACCAAGCCGCCGGCAATAGGAAGCGGACTGGGCCTCTCGACCGTTCAGAGAATTCTTGGAAGTCACCGCGGCTTCGTTTCGGTGAAGACCGAGGAGGGGGGTGGATCTGAGTTCACTGTCTATCTCCCCGTCGCGACGACCGAACCGCCGGCGACCGCGGCGGACGTGACGCTTCCCGCACGTGCGGGGCAAAGCGAATGGGTGCTCGTCCTGGAGAACGAGGACACGATCCGGGAGCTGGCTCAGGCGGGGCTGGAACGTGCCGGGTATCGGGTGGTGTCGGCGGCAGACGGAGGGGAAGGCATCTCGATCTTCGGACGGCGCCACACCGAGATCGGGGTGGTGGTGCTGGACATGATGCTGCCCTGGATTGATGGAGCGACGGCGATTCGGATGTTCCGGAAGCTCCAGCCGGACGTGGAGATCGTGGTGATGTGCGGGATGCCTTCGCTGCGGACCCTGGCGTTCGAGGCCGCGCAGCAGCGTCTGACCTACCTGGAGAAGCCGATCCGGGGGGACGAATTGCTCGCCGCGGTGGGTGCCGCGATGGATCGGAAAGCCGCCCGCTGCCACGGAGGTGCATGAACGCGGTACTCGCGGGGTCGAAGCGTCGTCTCGCCTTCAGGCTCTGTGCGCTCCGTATCTCCGTGACTGCATCAAAGGCGGTCTGCCGGCTGGAACGTTTCGTTTAGACGAGGCTCTCGAGAATGCTGGCGAGACGGTCGACGCCGTGGAGGAGATGGGACTGGGCGGCTGCAACGTCCGAATCGGGTCTGCGGGCGGCGATGACCTTCCAGCCTGTCGCGTTCTGCCAGTCGTTGAGGGTGACTTCGCTGCCATTCCCGCTCCTGCCGATGCGGGCGTGGCGCATGAGGAGATCGGCGATCTGGACGGCCGCGACGATGCGGGTGTGGCGTGAGGCGTGTTCCGGGTGGTGATGATGACGGGCCGTTTCGACGAGCACCTCAGGCAGTCGGTGATTGCGCAGATAGAGGGCCCCGAGTTCGGTATGATCGATGCCGAGGATGGATTTCTCTACGGCGCAGAGATCCTGGGCGGTTTCCTCGTGGACCTGAAGGATGTGGGCGAAGTGATCTGGAAAGGCGGCGGCCATGGCAATGCGGCCGACGTCGTGAACGAGGCCGGCCACATAATCGGAGTCGTCGGTTCCGGCTTGGAACATGCCGGTGACCTCCTGGGTGAGGATCGCGGTGCCGATGCAGTGCTGCCAGAACTCGCGCCAGGCGAAACTCGCCTTGCCTGCCAGCGCCTGGAAATCGTCGATGATGGGGGTCATCATCGCGAGTCGGCGAATCTGGCGGACGCCGATGTAAAAGACGGCCTCCTCGATGCTGTTGATGGGTGTCGAGAATCCGTAATAAACGGAATTAACGAGGCGAAGGAGACGTGCGGTAAGACTGGGGTCCCGCCGAATGATCTCTGCGATTTGGGACGTGTAGCGTTGGTCCGCGCCTAGGATTTCACGCAATGCGACATTCACCGTACTAAGAGAAGGCAGGCGGGGACAACTAGCGACGCGGCTCTCGATTTGTGGCATGTCCAACCGTGGCAGGTCGGTCGGTGTCGGCGTCAGAACGTCGGTCATGCTTCCAGAAGCATCGGCAGTATGGAGTTGAACTTGAACGAATGAATCGCCCGGCGAGAGCCGGCAAGCTCAAGTCCAGGGGGGGGGTGCCGATGAATGGCGTGGAGCCGCTTGATTCCGAAGCATGTGCGTTATCGGAAGAGATGAGATGGGACCGTTCGGTATCGGACGATGAAGGCTGAGTGAGTTCCCTCCGACCGGAGCGTGCGGGGTGAAGTGAAACAACATGAGTGCGATAGGGAGCAGTCGATGGGTGATCGCCGCGGGCCTCTGGGCCGCGGCCTCCTCGTCGGCTGTCGGGGGAGGGTATCTCGCCTCGGAGGGTCCGCCACCCCTGCGCTTCGCGAGTCAGCTCAAGGCCGCCATCGAAAGGAGTGCCTTGCCAACCCTCGCTATGACGACTCCCGATTCGTCGGCTCCGGCTCCTGCTCCCGCCCTGACCGGGGATGCCGTGGCCGATTCGTCGGCTCCGGAAGTGCACAACGGGAAGACAGGGACGGATTCAATGGCCTCGCGTTCGGGCGCCGACGTGGGAGGGAACCAAGTATCCGAAAGGATTGATATCCCGCCGGCGGTGTTGAATCCGACGTGGACCGCACCGGCGATGGCTGTGACGCCGCAGCTCTTGTTGGGTTATTTTGGATCGCCTGTGACGAACGGCGTGAATTCGGTGGTGCTGGCGCCGTTGAGCTTTGTGCCGCCACAGCCGGGAGCGTCCGGATCGCCGCCCTCGAGTCGGGCCACCTACAGGAAAATATCCCCGTAAGAAAGACCACCCATGCCTCGCCCCGAACTTATACCGATCGCTGACCGCGGCCGCACCCGGGTGCTGGAACCGCTTCACGGGGCTGTGTCGTGGCTTCGAGGATCGATGCTCCTGGCGGTGGTGGTGATTCTGTGGGGATGGGGTTTGCAGGGACGGGCAAGGGGTGATGCGCCCATTACGCCGACGGCTGTTCCCGTGGTCGCCGATGGGGTGACGGCGGTCGGTTCGGAGGCGTCGACCAACGTGGTGTCGACTGAGGCGGACGATTCAGGGGGGCGGGACGAGATGGGGGCGACGAAGGGGTCTGGGGGACAAGACAGGGTTCGGGAGCGTCTTTTGGATGGCGAACAGCCGAACGTTGGGGGAGGAGAACAGCTGGTCTTTGAGAGCCGGCTGGAAGTGGCGCGTCGACAACGACGGGTTGGGCGGATGGAGTCGGCGGTGAGGGATCTGGTGGGGCTGTTGCGATCGGGGGCTCCGAACGACGTGAAGCGTCCGGCGCTGTTGGAATTGGCGTCGATCGCGGAGGAATCGGGGCAGGCGGGGAGGGCGCAGCAGATCCTCGCGCAGTACTCGCGGTTGTTCTCACTGCATCCGAGCGTGGTGGAAGTCTACCTTCGGCAGGGACTTCTCTTCAGGGAGATGGGGGCGACGGACCTCGCGCTGGCGAAATTCCACGCGGTCTTTTCGAGCGCGTTGAGTCAGCGGTTTGACCAGTTGGATTACTATCGGAGAATGGTGCTGCAGGCGCAGACGGAGATCGCCGAGACGTACTACCTGATCGGGCGCTGGGAGGAGGCGCGGGAGTATTTCCAGCGGGTGTTGCGATTGGATGCCCCCCGGGTCACGAAGATGCAGATTCACTACAAGCTTGTGCGGGTTTTGTCGGAGCTGGCGAAGGACGATCAGGCGGTGGCGCAGGCGAAGGTTTTCATCGAGACGTATCCTGAAGCGGGTCAGTTGCCGGAGGTGCGGTTCCTCCTGGCGAAGGCGTTGAAGAAGCAGGGACAGAATCCCGAGGCGCTGGCGCAGGTGATGCAGTTGCTGGAGTCGGGGCGGAGATCTGCGTCGGAGCGGCCGGAGGAATGGGCCTACTGGCAGAAGCGCGCGGGGAATGATATCGCGAACCAACTGTATCGCGAAGGGGACTACGTGAGCACGTTGGAGATTTACAGAAAGCTGGCGGATCTTGATCCTTCGGCGGCATGGCAATTGCCCGTATGGTACCAGCTCGGGCTCGTCTATGAACGGCTGGAACAACCCGCGAAGGCGGTGGAGACGTACGACCGGATCACCGTCCGGGAGGACGAGTTAAAGAAAGACGCCGGTCCACCAAGCCTGATGTTGGTGGTTGAGATGGCGAAGTGGCGTCGTGGCAACCTCGCCTGGCTGAGGTCCGCGGAAGTCAACAGCGCGACGTTGCGTCCGCTGGTGACATCCGCCTCCACGGAAAGGGCCAATGAGTAACAACCAGAATCTGGCGGAAGTCCTTCGGGAGAATCTCGCGCTGTATGGCGAGCTCTGGTCGGTCGTTCAGGCGGAGCGCGACCGGCTGCTTGGGGATTCGGTGGCGTCGTTGTCCGGAACCACGGAGACCAGAAAGGCCTTGCTTCCGCGATTGGGGGAGTCGCTTGATCGACTCGTCGGGTCCAGGGAACAATGGCAGTCGATGGATACCTCGTTACGGAGCCAGCATCCGGAAGTTGGCCTGCTCATGCGTCAGAACCAGGATCTCCTCATGAAGATACTCGTCCTTGACCGGGAGAATGAGCAGGCGTTGCTGCGGCACGGATTGGTACCGGCGCGTGAGTTGCCGTCGGTGAATCGGCAACGGCCTCACTTCGTCGCTCAGATGTACCAGCGCCAGGCGGGTCGTTGAGGTTGGAACCGCATGCCCATCGAAAAAATCATGGTCCTGGAGGATGATCTGATCCTCCGCAAGAATCTCGAGTTGCAACTGCGGCAGCGACGATACGAGGTGTCCGTCGCCGCAACGCTGCGCGAGGCGCAGGACCTTCTGGCGCGGGACACGTTTGACCTCATCTTCCTCGACGTGCGACTTCCGGATGGGGAGGGGACGGACCTTCTTAGGGAACTCCAGGGTCGGCCCCAGCGCCCCATGGTGGTAATCACGACGGGCTTCGGTTCGGTGGAATCCGCCGTGGACTGCATGCGGGGTGGCGCGTTCGACTACCTTATCAAGCCGTTCTCCTCGGATCAGATTGAAGTCACTCTGAGGAAGGCGGAGGAATTCAGCCAGTTGTTGAGGGTGAACCGCTACCTGAGCCACGAGGAGAGCGAGGACACGGCATTCGATCTGGTGGGGAAGAGTCCGGCAATGGAGGCCTTGCGGCAGGTGATCCGCAAGGTGGCGCCGACCCAGGCAACCGTGATGATTCAGGGAGAGAGCGGAACGGGGAAGGAGTTGGTGGCCCGCGCGCTTTATCGGCAAAGCCCTCGCGCAAACGCCCCGTTCATCAAGGTGAACTGCGCGGCGATCCCCGAGAACCTCATCGAGAGCGAGTTCTTCGGACACGAAAAAGGCGCCTTCACCGGAGCGGTAGCGAAACGCGAGGGCCGCTTCGAACTGGCTCATGGAGGAACGATCCTTCTCGACGAGGTGAGCGAGGTGTCGTCGCAAGTTCAGGCGAAGCTCCTCAGAGTGTTGCAGGAAAGAGAGTTGGAGCGAGTGGGTGGCAACCGGACAATCAGGGTGGATGTCCGGGTGATTGCGACCACCAACCGGAATCTGGAACAAAGCGTGCAACGGAAAGAGTTCCGCCAGGATCTTTACTTCCGTCTAAATGTGGTTCCCATCCATGTCCCTCCGCTCCGCGACCGGCGGTCTGATATCCCCATATTGGCTGAGCAGTTCATGCAACGGTACATCCGGAAGCATGGGGTGCGGGTGAACGGCATCGCCGACTCGTGCCTGAGCG
This sequence comes from Verrucomicrobiota bacterium, assembly GCA_038325245.1. Lineage (GTDB taxonomy): Bacteria > Verrucomicrobiota > Verrucomicrobiia > Limisphaerales > CAIMTB01 > CAIMTB01. The sequence continues at coordinate 1,885 of JBBQIU010000071.1, read as the reverse complement.
CGCTCAAGGCCCATGACTGGCCCGGAAACGTCCGGGAACTCCAGAACGTGATCGAACGGGCCGTGATTCTCTGTGGGGTCGGAGGGCGTCTTGAGACCGAGCATCTGGGTCTGGTTCCCAGGGCACAACCGGAGGCTCCGACGGCCGAGTCGCCCATTGCGCCGAGTGAGGCGTCGCCGACCGTGACAGCGGAGGCGCCGGTGTCGGCGCAGGCCAATGGGCTGCTGTCGCTTGCGGAGTTGGAGAAGGTCCAGATCCTCAAGGCGTTGGAGCATACGGCGGGGAACCGGACGCACGCCGCCAAACTGCTGGGGATCAGCATCCGGACCCTGCGGAACAAGCTGCATGAGTACGGGCGTGGCGGCCGCATTGAGGAGTCAGAAGAGGGTGCGGACGCGGCGTGATTGAAGTGGCCACGGAGACACGGAGAGCCGAGAGCCTGAAGGGGATAGGGAACCTCCCGGGAGAAGGCCTGCAGGTCCTCTTAAGTAACTCTCTCTGTGCTCTCCCTGCCTCCGTGGGAAAACCCATCTGCCATCTCCTGGCGCTACGGCAATTGAAGTAGCCTGAAGGGGATAGGGAACCTCCCGGGAGATGAGGCCTGCAGGTTCTCTTAAGTAACTTTCTCTGTGCTCTCCCTGCCTCCGTGGCAAAACCCATCTGCAGGACGTGGCGGAGCTTCTTGCCTAGTAGGTGATCTGCATCGGGCACCTATTTCCCTTGGAACAGGTTGGAGTGCTGTGAACCGGCGGGAAAACGGGGATTTGGATGGGTGGCACAGCGGTTGCTTGGCTGAGACATCGGAAGGCGTATCACCAGATGATCGAGGCATTGTTCAACCAGCCCAACATGATGGCGGCAAAGAAGCTGCTCGACGTGAGCGTGCTTCGGCACGAGGCCATCGCGAGCAACCTGGCGAACCTCGAGACCCCGAACTACAAGCGACTCGACGTTTCCCGGGAGTTTGAAACGCAGTTGCAGCAGGCGATCGGGACCCGGGATACGCACCGGCTGAACGGGATGACACCGCAAATCGGAGTGGACAAGACCGCCGTGGCGTCCCGCCGGGACGGCAACACGGTGGATTTTGAGAAGGAATTGGTTCACCTCAATCGAAACGGGGTGGAACACGCGGTGGAATCGCACGTGATCACCGGCGCTCTTTTGAAACTCCGACTCGCCATCACAGGCCGCGCCGCTTGAGGAATCACCCATGATCAACGCCCTTTCAGGAGTCGACTACGCCGCCTCCGCAATGTCCGCCGAGCGGATGCGGATGGATGTGGTGGGCCAGAATATCGCGAACGCAAACGTCACCGATGGAGTGGACGGCGGGCCGTATCGCCGACAGCAGGTTGTCTTCGAGTCCTTTCTCCAGGATGCCCGGCAGATCCAGGCTGGGGGCGCGTCGCCGACGGGGGTGCGGGTGTCGCGGATCGACCAGGATACAAGGGCGCCGCGGATGATTTACGATCCGACGCATCCTAAAGCCAACAAGACCACGGGACTGGTCGCGATGCCCAATGTGAACATGCACGAGGAGATGGTGGACATGATCACGTCCTCAAGGGCGTTCGAGGCGAATCTGATGGTGGTGAAGACGGCCCGGACCCTGGCCATGCAAACGCTGGGAATCGGAAAGCGATAATCGATGGACGCTATTTCTTCGATACCGATGGGGATGGGGGCCTCGCTGCGCGGGGGCGGGATCCTTCCGCCGCTGGTCGACGTGGCCAAGCTCATGCCGGTGGGTCCGATCGAGGGCATTCCTTCCGGACTTCAAGGGGTGGGCAAGGCCGCGCAGGGCGGGTCGTTCGAGAATGTCCTGGGGAATCTGGTTCAGGACGTGAATCAGAAGCAGTTGGACGCGGCCAAGAACGTCCGC
>JBBQIU010000070.1:0-9031 GCA_038325245.1 Verrucomicrobiota bacterium | reverse complement strand
GATGATGAGCCTGTTTTCGGGGCGGCTGCTGCGCGGGGACGGGGCGTGGATGGCGGTGATCGGCTGGTGGATGTTGCTCCTCCTGCTGCAGTTGCATTCCCTGGGCGCCTCGTTCATCCGGACCTGGCTTATGGATCGGGGCCTGTCGAACGGAAGGCGGCGGCTGATGGTCGCGTCGGTGATGGGCGCGGTCGTCCTTGGAGCGTTGGCGTGGGGTTGGCGGGAGGCGCCTTCACCGCCGCAGGATTGGGGAGACATCGAAGCACTGGGGACGTGGTGGGTGGCGCTCTCCGGGACGACGCCGATGGCGGAACTGCTGGTGCCGTGGCGGTGGGTGATTCGGCTTTCGATGACCCGGGATGCGGGGGAATTCTGGGCCTTGGCCGGGCCGGTCTTTTTGATGGTGGCCTTGCATTATGTGTGGGTGGTCCGGGCGAACGTGGCATTCGAGGAAGCCTCGGTGGAGGCGGCGCGGGCGGCTGTCTTGGAATCGACGCGGGATCGGGCGGAGAAAAGGAGGGCAACCCGAACCGGAAGCGGGCAGGGCCGCCTCTTCTTTCCGCTGAGACCGATCGGGGCTCCATGGGTGGCGTTGGGGTGGAAGAATCTAGCGGCGTCGGGCGGTTGGTTTCGCGGACGATCGATTGTCGTGGCGATCCCGGTGCTCTTGCTTGGGTTGTTGGTGGGTGGGGTGCTGGCTCGCGGCACGCCGGGGGCGATGGTGATGGGAATCATCGCGGCCGTAGTGCTGGGGTTGACTGTGCTGGTGGGTCCGTCGAATGCGCGGATGGACCTTCGCCACGAACTGGGAGGCTCCGGATGGACGGTGTTGAGGGCGCTTCCGTTGACGGGATGGCAGATCGTGGTGGGTGGGTTGTTGGCTCCGTGGTGTGTTCTGGCCGCGATTCAGTGTGGATTGGGGCTTGTCGTGGTGACGTTCCTGGAGGCTCCCGGGGAGTTGGGAGAAGTGGGGATGGTGGAGCGCGGGCTGGCATGGCTGTCGCTGGCGTTGGTGGGACCGTCGGTGTCTTTGCTCGCACTCTGCCTTCAAAACGCCGGAGCCCTCCTCTTTCCGGCCTGGGTGTTGACCCCTGTGGGCCAGGCGCGGGGTGGGTTTGAAGTGCTCGGACAGCGGATGATTGTCTACATGGCCCAGATGATGGTGCTGGTGTTGGCGCTGATTCCGGCCGTCATCGTGGGGGCCCCCGCCTATTTTGTTGTGGCTTGGATCCTGGGCAAGTGGGCTGGATTCGCGGCGGCTTCCGCGGCGGCGGCGGTTGTTCTCGTTTTGGAATCGGCGGCGGGCATCCGGGTTCTGGGTTGGATTTGGGATCGCACGGATTTTTCGACGGAACGTGGCGGATAGGGAGCGATGGGAGCGGCGTGAAGGTTGTCTTGAGCTCCGGCCGGGTTCCTGGACTTGGCTCGCCGGTTGCCGCGGTCCAGACTCGCGCATGAAAACAACCATCCCCGCGGAGGGAGCGACGCGTGCTCCGGAGGCGGATGGGCGATGGACGCGGGCCTTTTTTGGCGTGTTGCTGGTCGTGTTTGGGGTCCGCGTGGTGTATGCGGCGTTCTTCCCCCTCGATCTGGCGACGGACGAATCGTACTACTGGGATTGGGGGCGAAGACTGGATTACGGCTATTTCAGCAAACCACCGATGATCGGGTGGTTGATGGGACTGGCGGGCTGGGTGGGCGGGAATTCGACGTTCGGCATCAAGCTGTTCCCGGTGATTCTGGCGAGTGCGGGCCTGATCTTCGTGTTCCTGCTGGGGCGGGACATGTTCGGTCCGGCGGCGGGGTTCTGGTCGGGTATGATCCTGCTGGCGACCCCTGCGAATGCGGCGCTGAACACGTTCTTCACAATCGACGCTCCCCTGTTCCTTTTCTGGAGCGCGAGCCTTTGGTTCGCGTGGCGATGGTGGACTGCGGGTGCGGGGGGCGCGGGGGGCGCGGGGCGTTGGGCGGTGGCGCTGACGTGCAGCCTTGGCCTGGGATATCTGACGAAGCAGATCCAGTTGGTGTTTCCCTTGCTGCTCGTGGCGTTCGTGGCCGTGGCACGGGTTCGCAGCGTGCATGGGCACGGGCACGGGCACGGGGATCACGGCAGCCGGTGGTGGCCCTTGCTCCGGGTTGTAGCGATCTCTTTTGTATTCCTTCTGCCGCCCATCCTTTGGAATTGGGAGCACGACTGGATTACGTTTCGGCACACGGCGGACGAATTGGAAACGTCGCCTTTCCGATGGAAACGCAGCGCGAAGTTCGTCGGCGAGTTCCTTGGGGGGCAGGCGGGATTGGGGGGCGGAATCCTGTGGGTCCTAATGATGGGCGTCGGGTTTGGGGCGGCGAGGCGTTGGCGGCAGCTCGAGGATCGGGAGCGATTCCTGGTCCTGTTCTTTGTTCCGGGATTGGCCGCGTACGGATTACTGTCCGTCCACCAACGGGTCGAACAGAACTGGCCGTTGGTCTTCTATCCGGCGGCGGCGGTCCATCTTGCTGGCCGCGCTTGGGCGATGGTGGGGGGCGAACGCTGGCGAGGCTGGCTTCGAGGCGGGGTGGGGTTGGGCAGCGGGCTGGCGGCGCTGCTGATGTGCGTACCGTTCTATTTTCCGGGCAGTCGGTGGGCGGGCCAGAAGAGCGATCCGACGGCACGGGTGCGGGGTTGGCGCGAGTTGGCGGTGCAAGTTGAGGCGCTGCGGCTGGACCTTCCGCAGCCCGGGAGGACATTTCTTTTGGCGCCGCGGGACCGCTATGTCGCCAGTGCGCTGGCGTTTTACCTCCCGGATCGGCCTCGGACATATTGCTGGGAGGACCCGGAACGGCCCGAGTCCCAGTACGGGATCTGGGGTTGGCCGGTGGAGCACGACGGATGGGACGCGCTGGTGATTGAGCATGATGCGGATTCACCGCGGATTCAGGAGTTGTCGCGGCATTTCGGCGCCTGGGAGGCGCGCGGTGAATTGGTCGTCCCGCTGGGGCCGGATCCCTCGCGGGATCGCCGGTACGCCGTCTTCCTCGGGAGGGATTTCAAGAGTCCGGAAGGCGGGGGTGAGGCTGGGGCGGACACGGGGCGTCGGGGTATCCAGTTGAAATCCAAGTAAGAGCGAACAATCGCATTGACAGAAGCAGGGGGGTTTTTAGATTGGGCGACGCCGGTTCACGAATTGCACATTGAGGAGCACTGCTATGAAATCTTTTCGCACGGTAAGTGGGATGATGACGCGGCTGGGAGTCGGGGCCGTACTATTTGCGCTGGCTTCGGTCGCGCAGGCGGCGGTGGAAAAGGGCACCGCGAAAGTACTTGCCGTCCAGGGATCTGCGGAGGTCTCGATTGACGGCACCGAATGGAAAGCACTGCGGCGGGGTGAAGCCTTGCATGAAGGGGCATGGATTCGGACATCGGCATCTGCCGCTGCAGATCTGGATCTGGGTCGGAACGGATCGCAATTGCGGGTCATGCCGAATTCAACGGTGGCATTCGCGGCCTTGACGTTTGAGGAGACCGGGATTGAAACGATCATCAACACCCAAATCGATCTCCGGGCCGGCCGCGTGATTGGTAATGTTCAGAAGCTTTCCGCAGCCTCGAAGTACGAGGTGAAGAGTTCCAAGGCCGTGGCGACGATCCGCGGGACGCGTTACGATTTCCAAGCGGACGGTCGGCTGGTTGTGGCCGAGGGCTCGGTGGTTGTCGTTGCCTTCCGAGACGATGGATCGACGATCACCCGTGTGGTGAACGCCAATGAGATGTTCACGCCCGTTTCGGGCATGGTGACGCCGGTGACCGAGGCAGATCTGGGCGACGTGGGTGGCTCCGCATCGTCGGTTCCTGGGATCGTCGCGCTGCCCCCTCTGCAGAGCAAGATGATCGATGAGAATGGTTTCTTCGACCGCATCGTCCTGCCGGCTGACACATTCATCTCGCGTTCGCAGCCGAAGGACAGCCCGAACGGCGACGAGTAGCTGGTCCAGCGATTCCGCGGGAACCGGACGTCCCTTTCACCCGATCCCGGGGCCTCTGGCTCCGGGATTTGTTTTTTGGGGTGGATGGAGCGGCGTTGATCTCCAGCGAGGAAATTGCCATGCGGATTGCGATCTGCCCCGGGAGCTTCGATCCCATTACGAACGGGCACTTGGATGTGATTCAACGGGCCGCGCGTCTTTTCGATCAGGTGATCATCGCGGTCGCTGCGAATCAGTCGAAGGGTCCGTTGTTCAGCCTGGCTGAGCGCCTGGAGATGGTACGGTTGGCGGCGGCTTATATGCCGAACGTCGAAGCCGAATCCTTTTCAGGATTGTTGGTGAACTATGTTCGCCAGCGGGGGGCGCACGCCGTGGTCCGGGGACTTCGAGCCGTCTCGGATTTCGAGTTCGAGTTCCAGCTTGCGTTAATGAACCGGAAACTGAACGAGCAGGTGGAAACGATCTTCATGATGCCGCGGGAGAGTTACACCTTCCTAAGTTCCAGGCTTGTGAAGGAGATTGCCTCCCTCGGAGGCGACGTTGCCGAGTTTGTGCCGCCTCCGGTGCTGTCCGCCTTGCGCAGTCGGTTGGTCAACAACCCAATCTAGATAGATGCCGAAGCCGCTCCTTGTTTCTGTCGCCGCGCTTCACAAAGGGGATGTGCTCCTTGAGGGAGAAGTGTCGGCGGAGGCGATGCAGTGGGAGTTGCAAGATCCATGCATTGAGGCGCGACAACCGCTTCAATATGAATTGCGGGCGGAATTGATGGGGCAAGAGGTATTCGTGGAGGGTGAGATTGAGACGACCCTCGACTGCAGGTGTGTGCGGTGCCTGGAGCCCTTTTTATACACGTTGAGACTTTCGCCATGGACCTGCCTTTTGGCGTTCGAGGGGGAGGACGCGCTGCCAGTGGTGGACGAGTCGGTGGACTTGACGCCCCATATACGGGAAGATAGCTTGCTCGCGCTTCCGCAGCACCCATTGTGCAGGCCGGAGTGTCCGGGGCTACCCCGGCAGCCGCAGGATTCGGGTCCGCAGGACCCGGCGTCGGATGAAGCTCGAGGAGTTTCTTCTGCGTGGAGCGTTCTCGATAAACTGAAGCTCGATTGACTTTATGGGAGTTCTTAAGCGTAAACCATCGCGTAGCCGCCAACGGATGCGGCGGGCGTACAACAGTGTTCTTAAATTGCCGCAGTTGAACACTTGCCCGCAATGCAGCGCACCGTTCATTCCCCACCGAATATGCCCTGCATGTGGTCATTACAAGGGCCGCCAAGTGGTGACGGTACAGGCTTTCGCCTGATCCCGAGGCTTTTGGGGCGCGGTGCCTGATCGCAGGTCCGCGCCCTTTGTCTATCCATGCGCCTCGCGGTGGACGTGATGGGTGGCGATCACGGTCCCGCCGTGGTCGTGCAAGGCGCTGTCCAAGCTCTTAAGATGGCCGAGGCCATCCAGGAGTTGATCTTGGTTGGTCAGGAGAGCGCCATCCGGCCGCTCCTGCCCCGATCCAAAGGCAACGAGAAGTCGCGGATGCGAGTGGTTCATGCGCCCGACGTCGTCACCATGGAGGACGGGCCTATGGATGTGCTTCGAAGGAAGAAAAACTCTTCGATGGCGAAGGCGATCGATCTGGTCGCATCCAATGAAGCCGACGCGATACTTTCGTGCGGGAATACAGGAGGACTTCTAGCCGCGGCGACCATCAAGCTCCGCCGCCTCGGTGGCATCGATCGACCGGGTATCGCGACCGTTATTCCGACTCCCGAAAACGAGTTCGTCCTCTTGGACGCGGGGGCGAACGTCGAGTCAAAGCCCATTCACCTGGTGCATTACGCCATCATGGGGTCGATCTATTCCTCGGAAGTCCTTGGCTACTCGCGTCCGCGAGTAGGGCTCCTATGCAACGGCACTGAGGAGTCGAAGGGCAATGAGTTGACCCAGGAGGCCTACCGGATGTGCAAGGGGTTGGATCTGAATTTCGTCGGAAATGTCGAGGGACACGATTTGTTTGCCGGCCGGGTGGATGTGGTGGTTTGCGATGGGTTCGTGGGCAACATCACGCTGAAGACGGCTGAGAGCCTGGCAAAGGGCATGTTCCGCCTCTTGAAACGGGAGCTGACCGCGTCGCTTTGGCGGCGGTTGGGGGCCTGGCTCGCCCGGGGAGCATTTCGAAACATCCGCAGCCGCATGGACCCGGACATGTACGGAAGCGCGCCGTTGCTGGGCTTGAACGGCTTGGTCTTCAAGTCGCACGCGTCGGCGACGGAGCGGGCGATCCGCAATGGCATCCGGTTGGCCACTGAGGCCCACCAGCACCACATCAATGACCGCATTGCCACCCAGGTCGAGGAGGCGCACCTACGGCTTGGCCTGACACGGGAACCGAGTCCGTCTGCATCGGTATGACCGACCTCCCGGCCGTTCCTTTCCGGAATCCCCGCGCCCGCCACGGCTTCAGGTCACGAACGTGTTCCGTCACCGGTGTCGGCTCTTACGTCCCGTCGCGGATCCTCACCAACGCCGAACTCTCCAAGATGGTCGAGACGACGGACGAATGGATCACGAGTCGGACTGGAATTCGCGAACGACGCATCGCCGCAGCGGACGAGGCCACATCCGATCTGGCCGCGAAGGCAGCTCTGCGAGCGTTGGAATTTGCGAACGTCCTCCCGGACCAGGTGGATTTGATCATCGTGGCCACCATTACGCCGGACATGCTGTTTCCGTCCGTGGCGTGCCTGGTTCAGGAACGGATTGGAGCGAAAAGGGCGGCCGCGTTCGACCTTGAGGCCGCATGCTCCGGGTTCATCTATGCGTTGGAAGTCGGCCACCAGTTCATCATGTCGCACACCTACGACACGGTGCTGGTGATTGGGGCGGAGAAGTTGTCGTCGATCATTGATTGGACGGATCGCAATACGTGCGTGCTGTTTGGAGACGGAGCGGGCGCCGTGCTCCTTCAGAACCGGCCCCGTTCCCATGGACTGTTGACGGCGTGCATGGGCGCCGATGGGAGCAAGGCCGGGTTGCTGTGCATGCCTGGCGGGGGAAGTCGGATTCCCGCAAGCTCGGATTCGGTGGCATCGCGGCTTCATTACTTGCGGATGGACGGACGTGAAACGTTCAAGAATGCAGTTCTGGCGATGTGCACCGCGGCACATGAGGCTTTGAAACGTTGCGATCTGCGCATTGATCAGATCCGCTGCATCATTCCGCACCAGGCGAACCGTCGGATCATCGAGGCGGTCGCCGAACGACTCAATGCGCCAGCGGACCGGGTTTTTGTGAATCTGGATCGGTATGGGAACACGTCCGCGGCGTCGGTCGCCATCGCTTTGGACGAGGCCGTCCGCGAAGGGCGGGTTCGAAAGGGGGAATTGGTGCTTCTGTTGGTTTTCGGTGCGGGATTGACCTGGGGGTCCGCAGTCATCGAGTGGTAGGGGTCCGATTGGGGTGGAGCCGAAGGTTCGCGGAGCCATTCGTTGACGGTCTGGAGGGGCGTGGTACTTTCCTGGCGCGATATGAGCGCGGGCCGCATTGACCGAAAATCCTCCTCCTCGACCTTTTCGACAGAATCCGCTCAGGCTGTTTCCACGCTGAGCCTTCCTGCCGGGGCGGTCACGATCCGGAAGAACGGGATCGAGTTCCTGTCCGGCAAGCCGCTGGCTCCGTGGACAGAGGTCAACCTTTCGATCGAATCTCCTTCGGAGAAAAGACGTGTGACATGTCAGGGCGTGGTGGTGGCGTGCGAGGGGAGCCGTCACTCGGGCTATCAGGTCTCCCTGCTATTCCTGGGTTTGACGCCGCAAACGCAGCAGCGGCTGGAGTCTCTCGCGTTGTCTCATCTGGGTTGACCCAGAGCCGGCCTTGGTCGGTCCTCAGCCGGCGGCCTTGTCGTTTTCATGGAACTCTTTCACAAGATTCTCAAGACCGCCGTCGACGGCGGTGCGTCGGATGTGCACATCAAGAGCGGCACTGCGGTTGTGTTCAGGATCAACAGTCAGCTGGTGTCCATCGAGTGCCCGTTGCCGACAGAAGAGTGGGTCCACACCGTTGTCGACCACATGGTTCCTCGCCACGGCAAGGTCCAGTTGGATGAGAACCGTGAGGTTGATTTTTCGTACTTCGTGCCGGGAGTGGGGCGATTCCGGACGAACGTGTTTCAGCAGAGGGGTTCGTACTGCGTGGCCATGCGGTACGTGAAGAATCAGATCCCGGAGTTCGAACAACTGGGACTGCTTCCGGTCGTCAAGAAGATCGCGGAATCGCAGCGGGGCATTGTTTTGGTAGCGGGAGCCACGGGAAGCGGCAAGTCGACTACGCTTGCCGCGATGATGCAGCATATCAACCGAACGTCACGGAAGCATGTCATCACCCTCGAGGACCCGATCGAGTACGTTTTCGAGGATGACCAATCCGTCATCGAGCAGCGCGAGGTCGGTTTGGACACGCCATCGTATCCGATGGGATTGAAGTACGTGCTCCGGCAGGACCCCGACATCATCATGATCGGTGAAATGCGGGATTCGGTCAGCTTTCAGGCCGCCATTGGCGCGGCGGATACCGGGCACCTTGTGCTCTCGACGTTGCACACGACGACGGCGGCTCAGTCGGTCACGCGCATCCTGGATTTCTTCAAGGCGGACGAGCGGGAGCAGGTCAGGCGTCAGTTGGTGGGAACGCTTCAGGCCGTCCTTTGCCAGCGGATGGTGCAGACGATTGATGGCAGTGTGACCGTGGCGCTCGAGGTGCTGATCAGCAACAGCACCGTGCGAAAGCTCATCGAGGAAAACCGGCTCGACAAACTCGCGGCTGCCATTGAGGTGGGGACCGACGATGGGATGCAGACGTTCAACCAAGCCCTGTTCGACCTTGTGAAAGCGAGACGCATCACGGAGAAGGAAGCCTTGTTGAAGGCCTCGAATGCACAGGCGCTCGAAATGAATTTCAAGGGGATCTTCCTCGACGAGGGACGCCGCATTCTGGGTTAGAAGGGCCCCCGTTTGGCCGCCAGGCGGTTTGCCAGCACTTTTCAAACTAGGTTCGATCGAAGCAGCCCTCGGTG
>JBBQIU010000069.1:0-9040 GCA_038325245.1 Verrucomicrobiota bacterium | reverse complement strand
GGCTTCGGCCCGGGAGTCCACGCTTTGCCTGGCGGGCCGGGCTCGGAATGTGGCGCCCTATCTCGGGGCGCGGGTGCGACTTCCGGACGCGAGGGTGTTGCTCGACGTGGGCGGCGGGTCGGGCATTTACGCCTATGCGTTGCTAAGGACGCACCCGAACCTGCGTGCCATCGTGTTGGATCGTCCTGAGGTATTGAAGGTTGCGGTGGAGTGTGCGGTGGAATGGCAGGTGCGTGAGCGGGTGGAGTTCCACCCGGCCGATCTGTTAAAGGATCCTTATCCTCGGGCCGACGCAGTCTTGTTCTCGAATGTGCTGCACGACTGGGACGTGGCTGACGGGCGGCGGTTGGTCGAACGCGCCGCGGGCAGCGTGCCGGCGGGTGGCGAGGTCTTGATCCACGATACGTTCCTGAATGACGCAATGGATGGCCCTATGTCCGTGGCGCTCTACTCGGCCCTACTTTTTGCCCTATCCGAAGGGCGGGCTTACAGCGCCGCGGAGTACCGGTCCTGGTTGGAGGCGGCCGGACTCACTCCCGGTCCGATCGTGCCGACGCTGGTGCATTGCGGTGTGTTGACGGGTCGAAAGGGTTGACCTGAAGACCTCCCAGGTTCGAACGGCTCAAGGTTCATCAGTATCGGAACGTGATTCCGCGGGGCGGGAGGCCTGCCGCTACAACGGCGCGGTTCATGGAGATCCCGAGGCCGGTTTCCGGGAGGCCCGGAGGGCCGCTGGAGATTGGCCATTTTTCCGATCTGAATCCCGACGGGATTCCGTCCCGAAGCCCAGGGTTGGACCGCGAAGCGGGCCTACCCTGGGTCAACGACGTTCAATGCATCAACCCCGTTGGGGTTGTGGGTGATTCGGCGATCCCACCCAGGGTAGCTCGTTCCTCGCAACCCTGGGCTTTGGGACGCAATCCCTTCGGGATTCGGAAATGCCCCCACGCACGTCGTGCAGAGCGATCAGGGCTTCGCTTTGGGCTGTCTCATGCCGCCCCGCTTGGCGGCGGCCGGCCAGAAATGGCCAAACTCCAGGAAGAAGGTGGGGGGTGTCTGATCCCCCCCGGGGGCTCGGGGAAGTCGGAGGCCGTCGCGGGGGCGGGCGCTTCGGCAGCGGATCTTGTTTCTCGTCGTTGAGTCCGGGAAGGAACCCCGCAATCCTTCGGGCGCATGCTGACGTTTAGCGGACTGACCAAGAGTTTCGGTGGGCGCACCCTTTTCGAGGATGCCGCGCTCGCGTTGGTGACTGGCGATCGCGTGGGGTTGGTTGGGCCGAATGGTGCAGGGAAGTCCACCTTGTTCCGGATTCTGCTGGGCCAGGAGACGGCGGACGAGGGAACGGTGTCCTTCGTGCGGGGAGCGCGGGTGGGGATCCTGCCGCAGGAGAGCGCGCCGGTGGGCGACGAGACCGTATTGGATCTGACGCTGGGCCATGGGGTGCAAGGGCACAGCTCCGGCGACGGGTCTGCCGAGGCGGGGCACCACGATGGGCACGAGCCGGTCGACGGCGAGACGATCGCGCGGGCGAAGCGGATTCTCGCCGGCTTGGCGTTCCGCGAATCAGACTACGATCGGCCGGCGCGAAAGCTGAGCGGGGGATGGGTGATGCGGGCACATCTGGCGCGGTTGCTGGTGTCGGAGCCGGATCTTCTGATGCTTGACGAGCCCACGAACCACTTGGATCTCGAGGCGTTGCTTTGGGTGCAGAACTATCTCAGGTCCTATCCCGGTGCGCTGTTGTTGATCTCGCATGATCGGGAGTTTCTGAACCAGCTTTGCACGCACACCGTGGAGGTGCGTCAGGCGCGCCTGTTCAAGTACACGGGCAACTACGAAAGCTATCTCGAACAGCGTGAAGTGACGGAGGCGGCGCTCGCGGCGTCGGCGAAGGCCCAGCAGCGGCGCATCGATCAGCTTCAGGAATTCGTGGATCGGTTCCGTGCCAAGAACACGAAGGCGGCGCAGGCCCAGAGCAAGATGAAGCAGATCGAGCGCCTGCGAGAGGAGATGGTGGAGATCACACCTTCGGACGCGGCGATGGGGGAGTTCCAGTTTCCGCAGCCGGAGCGTGGGGGGCTGCGCGCGATCCGCGTCTCCAGGATCCACTTCGCCTATGGGGATCTGAAGATCTACGAGGGGATCGATTTTGAGGCGGAGCGGGGCCAGCGAATCGTGCTGGTGGGGCCGAACGGGGCGGGAAAGTCGACACTGCTCAAGCTGCTGGCCGGTGTGTTGAAGCCGTCGAAGGGGGAGCATCAGCTCGGGCACAATGTGCGTGCGGGTTACTTCGCGCAGTACCGATTGGATACCTTGAAGCCTGAGCGCACGGTGCTGGAGGAAGGGTATGACACACCACAGCGCGTGACGGAGACATTCGTTCGGACGGTGCTCGGCAGCTTTCTGTTCCGGGGCGATGACGTCTTCAAGCGTGTAAGCATCCTGAGCGGCGGTGAGAAGAGCCGGCTGGCGCTGGTGAAGCTTCTGCTTGATCCGCCGAATCTCCTGTTGATGGACGAGCCAACGACGCACTTGGATCTGGCGAGCGTGGACGCACTCATCGGGGCACTGAAACAGTTCGAGGGAACGCTGATCTTCATCAGTCACGACGTGCATTTCATCCGCGCGATCGCGACGCATGTCGTTCATGTGCGCGGAGGACGTCTGACGCAGTACCCGGGCGGGTATGACTACTATCTCGAGAAGACCCGGCAGGCGGCGCGGGACGGCCTTACCAGTGCGGCGGGCGGGGCACCCGGCATTACAAAGGGGCCGCCTCCGTCCGGTCGGACCGGGGCCATGTCGGGTTCACCAGGTCCGGGCGGGTCGATGGCGGTCGTGACGGCGACGGACGGCGAGACGGTCTCCCGCAAGGACCAGAAGCGGATGGATGCGGAGACCCGCCAGGCGCGGGCGAAGGATCGGCGGGAATTGCAGCGGCAGGTTAAGGCTCTGGAGGTGGAGATCGCGCGGTTGGAGGTGCGGGAGAAGGAATTGGTGGCGGAGTTGGAACTGCCGGAAACCTACAATACGCCCGGACGTGCCATGGCGGTGAACCGGGAGCTGCAACATGTCCACGTCCGGATGCCCGCCTTGCATGAGGAATGGGAGCGGGAGGCGGAACGCCTTCAGACGATGGAAGGATAAAGCTGCCGATTACTTCACGTACGTGAATGGGGAGTGAGACTTGATGCGTAGATGCCGCGGGGCTGGGAAGTTCAGGCATCGATATTCCGCTGTCTGGGTCGACTACCCAATTGAGTTAGGGCTTCTGGGTGTATTTTGCCTTGGTGCGCGTTGTGTACATGCCCATGGTATCCAGGTCCAAGGAGGGGCTTATCGCCTTTTGCCGTAAAACATGGCTCCTTTGAAACCAGGATTTCGGAAATTTTCTATTATGAATCGAATCATGACAGCAGTGGTGGCGGGCGGGCTTGCAGCGATGAGTGCCCAGGGGGCGCTGGTGACCTACAACCTGTCAGGCACAGGATCGGGCGGCACCGTGGCGAGCGGAACATTCTCGTTCGATACGGACGTCATCGGCGCCGATTACTCTAACACAGAGGCGCTTGACGTTCTCACGAGTTTCTCGGTGACATTAAGTTCCATTCCCGGTGGTGGTCCGGCATCGACAACCTTCGCGAAAGGGGTGAACACGCCAGCAGACATTTTCGTCATAAGCACCGATTCCAATGGCGTTCTGACGGATGTCATTCCGGGGTTCCAAGAGAACGCCGATGGGTACTCGCTGTCGCCCTCTTTCCTGAACACGGGTCTTCTGCGATGGTCGAATGTCGGCGGGGTGGACAATGTGACGTGGTCCTACAGTGCCGTTCCGGAAGTGGGCCCGATGGCGGTGGCGACGGGGTTGGGACTGATCGGGTTTATGACGTTCCGCCGTCGATCGAAGAGGGGGTAGCAACCATTTCACAATTTGGACGCGCATTCGGCCTCCTTGAACGGCTCACGGCCCATGAACCCGGATGAGCACAGCGGACGCGGCAGCGTTTGGAGTGCGGCGACCTGTCGCCGCTCTGGGGTTTGGCCATTTCTGGCCGGCCGTCCCCAGGCGGGGCGGCATGAGACAGCCCAAGGCGAAGCCCTGATCGCTATACACAACGTGCGTGTTGGGTATTTCCCAATCCCGAAGGGTTTGCGTCCCAAAGCCCAGGGTTGCGAGGAACGAGCTACCCTGGGGGGGGATCGCCGAAACACCCACAACCCCAACGGGGTTGCGTCGAGGTGGCGCAACCCCGTTGGGGTTGGTGGCATTTAACTTCGCTTCACCCAGGGTAGGTCCGCTTCGCGGTCCGACCCTGGGCTTCGGGACGGAATCCCGTTGGGATTCCAGACCGGAAAAATGGCCAATCTCCAGTGCGGCGACATGTCGCCGCTTTGGCATGGAGGTGGAGCCGGAATTAAAAGAGGTGCCGGGACGGCCCCGCAGTCCAAGCGCTTCGCGTTCGCGGGGGCGGGAGAGGTGATTCGGCGGGGATGGTTCATGGAGCCGGGAACCCCCCGCGGTGAAGCCAACGCCTGGGTGACCCGGCGCAACGGAGGCTAGGGTAGAGGCGTTGCGGACGACGGGGATGGCGGTTCCCAGGGAAGGGTGAGTCGGAAGGTGGTGCCTTTGCCGGGATGACTCTCGGCGCCGACGTCGCCGCCGTGGGCCTGGATGATGTGCTTGACGATGGACAGGCCCAGACCGGTGCCTCCCTGCTCCCGCGATCGGGCGGCGTCGACACGGTAGAAGCGCTCGAAGACGCGCGGGAGCGACTCCTTGGGAATGCCAGGACCGTCATCGATGACAGAGATTTCGACGGCATCCCGCGCGGGATTGAGACGGGCGGCGACGGTGACGTGGCCTTGGGAGCGGCCGTACTTGATGGCGTTGTCGACGAGGTTGACGAGCACCTGCTGGAGGCGGTCGAGGTCGGCGCGGATGGGAAAGGATTCGGGAACTTCGTTGGAGAGGGTGATGAGCCGGGCGCTGGCGCGGGTGGCGAAGTCTTCGAGCACGCGGGCTGCGAGGGGGCGGAGGTCGCTCCACTGGCGGTTGACGACGCTGCGGCCCTCTTCGAGTTGGGAGATGGTGAGAAGATCCTCGATGAGGAAGGTGAGCCGGTTGGTGTGCTTCTCGATGGTCTGAAGGAATTTGAGGCTGAGAACGGGGTCGTTGCGGGCTCCATCCAGGAGGGTTTCGACGTAGCCTTTGACGATGGTGATGGGTGTGCGGAGTTCGTGGCTCACGTTGGCGACGAATTCGCGGCGGGTGGCCTCGAGTTCCTTGAGGCGTGTGACGTCGTGGAAGACGAGGATGACCCCGCGCTGCGCGCCGGAGGAGTCCTGGAAGGCGGTGGCGTTGACTTCCAGGCAGCAGGGCGGGGAACCGTCGAGGGTCAGTTCCAGCCCCAGGGCCTGGCCTTCGGCGCGGGCGCGGTCGGCGAGATCCGTCAGTTCGTGGCGTCGAAGGCATTCCAGCAGGGTGCGGCCGTGGGCGTCCGCGCTGAGTTTGAAGAGGCGTTTGACGGCCTGGTTGATCAGGCCGACGCGGCCTTCGGGGTCGAGGACGACGAGGCCCTCGATCATGCGATCGAAGATCACCTCACGGCCGGCATGCTCCTGTTCGAGTTCGCGACGGAATCGCTCCCCCGTTTCGCGGAGGCGTTGATCGAGGTCAGCGAGGCCGGCCCGGAGTTTCCGAGTCTGGCGTTGCCACGCGAAGAGGGTTGCGGCCAGACCTGCGAGGGCGAGCAACGCGATGAGGAACCACACGGAGGGATTCGGGCCGGGAGCCGTTTGGGTGGGCTATTCCTCGACGAACCGGTAGCCAACACCCCGCACGGTGTCGAGATAGCGGGCGGCGCGCCCCAGCTTTTCGCGAAGCCGCCGCATGTGGGTGTCCACGGTCCGGGTGTCGATGACGTTGTCGTACTGCCAGACGTCCTGGAGCAGTTGATCGCGGGATTGGACGCGTCCTCGGCGTTGCATGAGGGTCGTGAGGAGCTTGAACTCGGTGGCGGTGAGTTCGACGCGTTTGCCGGCAACGGTGACAAGGTGTCGGGGGATGTCGAGGGCGAGGTCGCCGATCTGGAAGTGGTCGGCCTTTTGTTCCGGCTTCTGACGTCGTTCGACGAGCTTGCGCACGCGCAGGACGAGTTCGCGGGGGCTGAACGGTTTGGTGACGTAGTCGTCGGCGCCCAGCTCGAGGCCAAGGACGCGGTCAATCTCGGCGGCCTTGGCAGTGAGCATAATGATCGGGACGCCGGCGGTGGCGGGGTCGCGGCGCAAGAGTTTGCAGACCTCGAGCCCGTCGATCTCGGGGAGCATGACGTCGAGGAGGATGAGATCCGGGGCCTGGAGCCGGGCAGATTTGAGGGCCGCGGCGCCGTCGTCGGCGGTGACGACATCGAAGCCGGCGGCCTTGAGATTGAATGAAATGAGTTCGACGGCATCCGGCTCGTCGTCGACCACCAGGATCTTTGGCATGACGCGGGAGGTGGTTACCATCGCCGGGAGGGTGGTACAACGGACTGGTCGTTACAAGGAGGTTACGAGCGGGTGACGCGTCCGGCGCACGGCTGTGACATTGCGCCCGGGAGGGGTTGAGGCAGACTGAGCGGGCGCATGAATCTGGCGTTGGCACGCGGTGAACTACGGGATCTCGGGGAGCGGGTGCTCGCCGGGGAGCGGCTTTCCGAAGGGGATGGGTTGCGCCTTTTGGAGACCACGGACCTGCATGCGCTCGGGGCGCTGGCGACGGCAATGCGGCAGCGGAAGGTGGGAAACCGGGCGAGTTACATCGTCAACCGCTACATCAACTACTCGAACTACTGCATCCTGAGCTGCCAGTTCTGCGCGTTCGCCCGGAAGAAGCGCGATGCCGACGGCTTCGAATTGTCGGTGGAACAGATGTTGGAAAAGGCGCGTGAAGCGCTGGCGCTGGGGGTGACGGAGCTACACATCGTGGGCGGGCTGCATCCGTCGCTGCCGTTTTCGCACTATCTCGAATTCCTCCGGGCGTTGAAGTCATTGGACAGCACGCTTCAGTTGAAGTGCTTCACGGCGATCGAGATTCTGCATCTGGCGTGGCTGGCGAAGAAGTCGGTCCTGGAAACCCTTTCGGAGCTGAAGTCGGCGGGGCTGGACACTTTGACTGGCGGCGGCGCGGAGATCTTCCGGAAGGAGGTCCGGAGCGAGATCGCGCGCGGAAAGGAGTCGGCGGACGAGTATCTGGAAGTGCATCGCACATGGCACCGGATGGGGGGGCGCAGCACGTGCACGATGTTGTACGGGCACCTGGAATCGAGGGCGGATCGGATGGATCACCTACGGCGGCTTCGGGAGCTTCAGGACGAGACCCACGGTTTCACCGGGTTCATTCCGTTGCCCTACCAGCCTGAGAACAACCGGATACCGGTCGACCATCCTCCAACGGGACTGGAATCGCTCCGGACGATCGCCGCCAGCCGGCTGTTCCTCGATAACTTCGATCACATCACGGCGTACTGGGTGGGCCTGGGAACGAAGCTCTCGCAGGTGGCGTTGAGTTTCGGCGCGAATGACCTGCACGGAACGATCCTTGAGGAGCACATCTTTCACATGGCAGGGGCGGATTCACCGCAGGGCCGGACGGAAGCGGAGTTGGTGAAGGCGATCCGGGAAGCCGGCTTCGACCCGGTGCAGCGGAACACCTTCTACGAACCGATCCGGGTATGGGGTCCCGACGAAAGGCCTGTCCCACTCACTTCTCAGACCGGCTCTCAGGCTTCCGGGTCGGCTCGAAGCGCAGGGACGCGGAGTTGATGCAGTAGCGGAGGCCGGTGGGGGCGGGACCGTCGTCGAAGACGTGGCCGAGGTGACCTTCGCAACGGGCGCAATGCACCTCGGTCCGCTTCGTGAACAGCCCGCGGTCCTCGCGGGTGCCGACGTTTTCGGGGATGGCCGGCTGCCAATAACTGGGCCAGCCGGTGCCGGAATCGAACTTGTGGTCGGCGTGGAACAATTCGAGTCCGCAACCGGCGCAGACGTAGGCGCCGGAGTCCTTGGTGTCCAAGAGGGCGCCGGTGAAAGCGCGTTCGGTGCCGTGCTTTCGCAGGACCGTGAATTGTTCGGGCGTGAGCAATGCGCGCCATTCGGCGTCGGTCTTTTCCACTTTGTTGGTCATGGGGGGACGGGATGTTTGAGAATGCGGGGAAGCCAGGGTAGGTGTGGCTGAGGGCGGGGAAAGCTCGGAGATCTCCCCACGGTTGCCGCACCCCGTGCCGAGCAACAGAACGAGGGGGACCAAGTTGGCAAGCAGAACGCCCGTGGCACGCTTCATGGGCAGGAACGATTTCCAAGGAATGGACACGTGTTCGGACCATGGACCGCAGAGAGGAGAGACCCTCACCCGGTTCCACAGGCGCGGAACCACCCTCTCCCACGTGCGCTGCGCTTCGGCGGGAGAGGGATCTGGGAATGGCCGGTTCATGGGCGGTAATCATGGACGCGAGCCCCGTTGGCGCAACTCGCGAGAGGAGATAAGAAGGCGCTCAAGGGCGTTTGCGCTTTGAGGAACGGCAACCTTGACGAGGCCCCCAGTAAGATTAGATCTTACCCGGCATGGAAACCGTGGTTTCATCGAAGGGGCAAGTGGTCCTGCCCGCCCACTTGCGGGAGCGCGACCGGATTGTGGCAGGACAGCGGTTCGACATCGAGCGCATCGACGAGGGGCAGTACCTTCTTCGGCGCAGACCCGTGCCGAACAACCATGGCATGGTCGACTGGCTCCTGGCGTGCCCAGAAAAGGAATGGTTCCAGCCTGTCCCGTCCGAATCCACCGAAGCCCTGTGAAGTACCTCGTCGATGCGAATGTCTTGAGTGAAGCCACTCGGCCGGAGCCTGATCCGACAGCATTGGCCTGGCTTCGGCGGCATGAAGCAGAGGTCGCGGTAAACCCGATCATCCTGGGCGAGTTGGAATACGGCATTTTGTTGCTCCCTGCCGGTCGTCGTCGAGCGCGTTTGGAACGTTGGTTCAATGTGGGGATTCAACCCTT
>JBBQIU010000068.1:0-9068 GCA_038325245.1 Verrucomicrobiota bacterium | reverse complement strand
GGTCGCCTACCAAGCGGAGAGCGACCTCTTCCGAGCCGTGGAACCGCACTACCGTCGCGTCGCCGAGGAAGGCCGCACCTTGATCCAATCGGCGCTGACAGGCGCGGCGGACATAGAGGTCACGCCTACCGAGATACAGGTGACCCTTGCACCCTTGAGTTCCCCTCATCGCTCCCGAGCCATTGGCGCTCTGTGCGCACAACTCAATCTCCTGGGCACTCGGTTTCCCGGCTCCTCCCTGCGCTTGCGTTATGCCGTCCGGGAGACGATTTGACGGCAAAAGCGGACATTCAATAAACCCCCTATGTCAGGAGCTCTGGATTCATCGGTTTGTTGTTCCGGATGGCGTCGAGGAAGTCGTTCCACTGCGCCTGCCAGGCGGTGATCTCTTCCTTATGAAGGGGCAATGGGGTCAAACATTAACGTTGGACATTCTTTCCTCCTCAAGCAGCGTGCCCTCCCGGCAATCTGATCGGCATGGTCCAACTGTCGAATGTACATGTTTGACCCCATTGGCCGTTCGCGGACTGTCAGGGTTGGATGGCGCGGTCATGGACATGGTCTTGCTCAGCGGGTCACGGGCACACGCTATCCTCGAATCGCATCCGATGGATCGACGAACGGGGGTGGGGAAGGAGGCCGTGCGTTCCCGTTGTTCCGGAGTGCCATTCCTGATCAAGCGGTCGGACAAGCGCGACCCAAAGTGTCAACGCCGTCAACCTGACTTCGTTCGGGTCGGAGGGTTGCATCATCGAGCTTGCCTGGGGGTACTCAGAAATCCGGGGTGGGACGTCGGTCATTTCGATCAGTAACCGGTGCGTCCCAGGTTCTTGCGGAACATGGGCCAGGAAGAAACGGCGGGACCCGCGTGTCCGTGGGAAAGGACGTAGATGTTACCGCCTCGAACGGTCGTGGAAGCCACGTAGATGCGTCCATCCAACCCGATTCCAGGTGAGGCAAAGACCATGCCATTTGCGGCGAATTCCCATTTCAGCGTTCCGTCCGAGTGCAGGCCCAGGATCTTGCCGTTGCTCGAGCCGAAAACGATCGTCCCGTCCTCGGCAATGGCTGGAGAGGCATTCACCGGGGAGGCGGTATCGAAGTCCCAGAGTTTTTCCCCGTTGGCGGCGTTCAACGCATAGAGTTTATGGTCCTGGGAACCAACGTAGATGACGCCTCCGGGCCCGACGGCCGGGGAGGAGCGAACAGGTGCCGCGGTCTGGAACGGGACGCTCCACTTCGGTGAGCCATCGGCGTTGATGGCGTAGATTCGTCCGTCGTAGCAACCAATGTAGACCGAGCCATCGGTTCCCAACGCGGGAGAGGACGCGATGAGTCCGCCGGTCGTGAACGGCCAGTTGTCCTTGGGGGCGCCGGTGCTGGCATTGAGCGCCGACACCGTGCCGTCGGTGGAGGCGATGTAGAGCCATCCGTCCGGACTCAACGCTGGCGAGGCATAGATCGTGTTGCCGGTGGCCACGACCCACCTGGGGGTTCCCCCGGTTTCGAATCCGGGGCCGAGGGCGTACACTTTGCTATCCGTCGATCCCACATAGACCGTGCCATCGGGACCCACAGCCGGTGATGACTGGATCTCAAACCCCGTCTTGAACTTCCAACGGAGTGAGCCGTTCGGATTCAAGGCGTACAAATAGGAATCGTCGCAACCGATATAGACGGTCGCGTCCGGTCCGATGGCGGGCGAAGACTGAAACGCTCCGGGACTGCCGGTCACAGAGAATGTCCATTTCAGTGTTCCGTCGGATCTGAGTGCGCGGAGTGTCTTGTCGTTCGCGCCGTAATAGATCGTTCCATCCGGCGCCACGGCGGGCGAGGAATAGATCTCACTTGCGGTGAACCGGGCCCACACCAGTCCATTATCGCGAGGTGGCGGCATGGCGAAGCTCTCGACGAATCCCGAATTCGACGTGCTCGGGGGGCAGACGGCGCCGTACCCCATTCCTCGCTTGGCGAATGCCCGCCAAAGTTCCCTTTGATTGGCACCCCCCGTATAGATCCGATCCGCCAGCAGGAGCGCGTCGCGTGCCTGAAGAAAGTTCGGGTTCTGGGAACCGCAGAGGTTGAGGCTGTCTGTGACCAACCTCAGGGCAAGGTCGTTGCCCTCGGTGAAGCCGTACTTGGCCAGAAGGTTGGCTCGGGCATCCCACAGCGTCACGCACCAGACCTCCCCCTGATTGTGAGGCTCGGCCGGATTCGGTTCGATTCCCGAGAAGGCGTCGAGGGGATACTGTGGATTGCGGGGCGCCGTGTACTGATTGACGTTGCCGACGTCGAGGTCACTAAACCGAAGGGGGTTCTTCGTGAGATCCGTTGAGTACGGATAGCGGCGCATTCCGAAGTAGTAATTCTCCTTCAACGGAATACCGGCGTAGCGCCACTCGCGGACGGAGTAGGCGGCGTAGGCGTAAGTGCCATCGACATCGTCCGACGCCTGGCTAGGCAGGGCCATGGCATAGAAATCCGACCATCCTTCCCCCAGACCCCGGGTTTGATTGGCGCTGAAGACGTTCCCTTTTCCCACGACCCGCCAGGTCATCCCGTGCACGTACTCATGAAGGATGACTTCGGTGTCGAACGCACCATCCCGTTCCGGCACCGGGCCCACCCAAAGGTAGAGTTGAAGGCGGGCCCTGCCGCCGTCCGCGGGGGTCGAGTCCCAGATGAGATTGCCGCCATTACGATGCCCGAGGAATGCCCCGTTTTGGACTTCGACGATCATGGCGTCGTTTCCGACGCCGCCGCGTTCGAAGTTGTCCTGTTGGAAACAGCCGGCGGTCTCGTTGAAGCCAAGGTCGTACAACCGATCGTGGATCCAGTTGCACCAGAAGAAGGCGTTCACGACGGCGGCATCGCGATGGGCGCTGGGGTCCAGAGTCAGATCAGGGTTGTGGTTCGTGAAACTTCGCGTGGCGCTTTGCGGCCGGGGCGGGTCGTGAAAGGGGGCCATGGGCGCCCCGAAGGGCTGGTTCTTGTTCCGTAAATCCGTATGGGCATCCGCATTGTTCCCGATCGTGGCGGTCACGCCATCGTCGATCCAGCCCTTGGGGGAGCCGAGGAGGGAAAGGGCCTGCAACGTGATGTCGACCATGCCGACTTGGGAGGGCTCGCAGGGGTTCGGGGTCGGATGGCCCGGCGACATGGGCTTGGGGTTGTCGCTGTCGAAAACCCGATAGGTGGCGTTGCTGAAGTGGGAAGACATGTGGCGGCGAACCCACGGTTCCCGGCTGTCCTCGGGCTTCTCTGCGTCGATCAGAATCTCGAAGGTTTCCCCGGATCTCTCCTCGCAGAGGGCGACGCGCCAGCAGAGACGAAGGTCCGTGCGACTCAGGGGGAGCCATATCAGTCTGACACTGGCTTCGGCGGTTAGCCCGGTCCCATGAAACCGATGGGTCGTTCGGGGTACGGCGGGAGCGTTCTCGGGATCGGCGAGACGGCGGGGTTCGGTTTCGATCCCGAGACTGCGCGCCGCCGCGACGAGTGCGGCCCTGGCGGATACGGGCGGGTCTGCCACCCGCCGGCTTCGCTCTTCCCCGGTTCCAGCGACGGCCGAGACAGGCTCCGGCAGGAAGCGGGTTGAAAGACTGATGAGGGCGCCGTCCCCGGAAGTGTGGCTGACGAGGAGCGTCTCGAAGAGCGGAATCCCGTCTAGTTCCTGCTCCCATACCCGGGTTCGCATGCCGCTGTGCGGCGTCACGTGGTCCCGGGTCAGCCGGGCGCCCTTGAGAATGTCCCCTCCGAAACCAAACAGATTGGGGTTTTCGTCCAGGAACGCCTTGGTCGAGGCGTCCGGGTCGGGAGAGAGGTCTGCAGCGCGCGATCGAGTCCGCTGGGGTTCCCGCTCCGTGCTCTGAGGGGCAGGCTTCGTGAGAAATCCCTCCGTGGAGGAGATGTGTTCAGGCACTCCCCAGAGTGCATCAAGATCGACCGAGGCGCCCGGAACACCGCCTTCCAAGGCTTGCTTCGTCGCTATGGCCCGTGCGGGTTGTGATGGGGCACCACGGGTGGCGACCGGGCGGGAGCGGCGATCCAAGGAACGATCGCCGAGGCCATGGCCATGCATTGCGGGGGCGGCCGGGCTGGAAATGGAGGCCGTCAGGAATGTACCGACGAGAATGAAAAGGAGGGCGATTCTCATGAAGGCGGTTCCGCCATCGGAACGAACGTGGAACGTGGAATAGGGGTCATGCTGCGACCCAGCCCAAATTGCGGTGGCATGGTCGTCTGCGCAAATGGGGATCACGCGGTAGAACGGTCCGTCGGGCGTCGAGATCATCCCTTGATTTGAATCCGGTGCGGACGCAGCTTGGAGCGTAGAGTTTAAAATGTCGTATCGTATACGTCATGGTCGCCTCGTCATTGCCTGGGTGCCGCTGGTTTTTGCACTGATCCGTGCTTCCTCGGCAACCGTGGACAATTACTGGGACACCCAATTCGGGCGGGTGGAGACCCAGGGCGAGTCCCTGCACGCGATCGGGCGCTTTGCGGTTCACGACGGAAGCGTCTATGGCGGCGGGCGCTTCTCGATCCTCAACGGCCAGCGGGCGACGAACATCGCGAAATGGGATGGAGCCCGGTGGATTCCCCTTCCGACGGGACCGGGTTCCCGCGAGGAACACTTCGTTGAGGCGCTTGTCAGCCATGGGGAATTGCTTTACGCGGCGGGGAGTTTCAACCGGGCCGGATCGGTTTCGGTGAGCAACATTGCGGCATGGAACGGACGGGAGTGGTCGGATCTGGCAGGGGGCATGAACGGTCCGGTGACGGTGCTCGCGAGCTACCGAGGTCATCTGGTCGCGGGGGGGACTTTCACCGAGGCGGGCGGCGTTCCGGCCCTCAACATCGCGCAATGGGACGGCAGGGTCTGGTCGGCGTTGGGCCGTGGGATCAGCCGGACGAATTATGCCTGCGCCGATTGTGAGGAGGGCCTGGAGATCGGACGCGTCCGCTCCCTGTCCTGCGACGCCAGGCACCTCTTTGTCGGAGGCAACTTCCATCGTGCCGGAGAAATGGCAGCCACCAACATCGCGCGCTGGAACGGGATCGAGTGGTCCGCCTTGGGAAACGTTTTGGACGGGGAGGTTCAACAGGTGGCCGTGGTTCATGACACCGTGTTCGCCGCGGGCGAATTCCGGACGTTTGGCGACGTGGTATGGATGGCGCAATGGAAGGACTGGGCATGGTCGCCGGTGGGGACGGGTGTCCTGGGCCCGTACGGGGTGGTGCAGGCGCTGGCTTCGAATGGTCGCGCCCTCTTCGTAGGAGGGAATTTCTCGCGAATCGGGGGCGTTCCGGCGAGTGGGCTCGCGGTCTGGGATGGAACGAATTGGTTCCCGTTCGGCAGCGGAGTCAGCAGCGGAATCGACCAGGGCGTCACCTACCTCTACGCCGCTCCCTCGGCGCTGTGTGTGGGAGGCGTGTTTTCGCGTGCGGGAAGCACTGCCTCCACCAATGCGGCCCTTTGGCACGTTCCCCAAACGCTGAAGGTCGCACCCTCCGTGGGCCAAATCTCGATCTCCTGGCCCGCGGCCGACAACGAGTTCGTCGTCGAAACGGCGCGCTCACTGGACCAAACGAACTGGACCCTTCTCGAACAGGAACCGGTGATCGTGAACGATCGTCTGACGGTGACGGACCCCATCTTCGACGGGAGCGTCTTTTTTCGTTTGCGAAGGAAATAGGGCCTTCGCTTTGAGGGTCGGCCACGTGCCCAAGTAGACAACGTGACGCTGGGCAACGCGTCCATCACTCAGTCGGCGGTTCTCGACCAAACTCCAGTAGCGATGTTGGTGATAGGACCAAGGCGAAGAGGGCGTTCAATGAAGTCCCCCGGAGGCTTGCCCTGCGGGGACTTGTTCTTGGAGGGGCCCCGCCGTTACCCGAAGCCGGCATCTGATAGCGACTCAGCGCAGGGCGTATTTGAGGCCCAGCGCCAAGAGGTGGCGTTGATACTCGCGGCCCGAAGCACCGGGATCCTGGGTCTCGCCATCCTCGAAGACATACGACGCCTCGACACTGAACTTCCTCGTGAGGGCAAAGTTGAGCAGGCCGTTGGCCGACAAGACCCAATCATTACGTCTCACCGGATAGAGAAAATCGGTGTTGTACGCGCGCCCGCCGGCTCCCACGGTCCAGTGGTCGTTGAGCCGGTGCCGCCAAGAGAGATCGAACGTCAGTTCCTCGTAGACGCTCCTTCCGGAGAAACCCGGTTGTTCGAAGTTCTTGACGGTTACCACGAGGGTATCGGACTTCCCAGCGGTCGCCGTGATGGTGGCCTCGGCATAGAGATTCTGCACATCGTGGGATCCAAACGAAACTGGGACGCCGTCCCCATAGGTCCGAAGTTCAGGTCCCAACGCGATGCTGACTTGCAGCCACCGCATGACGGCACCCTCAATCCCGGCCAGAATCCGATGGAAGTGGTTGTCGTATTCCTCCGGGTACTGAAGGAGTCGCGATTGATCCTGCTCCCCGTACCGATAACCCAGCCAGACCCGTGACTTCTCTGTCACCCGGCGCCCCAAGTCCGCGCCGACGATGAATTCGGATCGATCGACGAAGTTCTGATATCCCGGTGTCGTCTGCTGCACGGTTCGAAAATCGTGGCTGTAAATCGTGAAGGCGGGCCGGATCAGCCAGGCTCCCAGTTCCTGGGTCAGGCGGACGCTGCCACGATAAACGGCTGCATCACGCCGGTCCCGGACAGCCGGTCCTCCCGTGGCGGGAGCCCCACCGGGCCCGGTCCAAGTCAGCCCCATGGAATCGCCATCAATCACCACAAGACTCCCCCCGACGTCGACGACCGTCGTCGTTCCTTGGACGGTCAGATCTGCATTGGCCCGGTGCGCGACGTAGTCTTCCGACGGTTCGGCATGGAAGAATGTCACCTCTGGCAGATAGACCAGACGGACGCTCAAAGGCGAGGGAGTCCACGCCAAGGCCACCTGGGGCATGAGCATCGTGACGAAGGACGCCTGGTTTGCCAGGGGTGTTTCGGACTGCAAGTAGACATTGCTGTCAAAGGTCTCCTTCACCGCAGCCGTCAGCCCGACTTTCCAATCCCCGTTTGCATCCCCCGGGGATCCGATCTCAGCCGTTGCCCCGCAACAGCCCGCGATGAGGAAGCCCAAGGCCACGAACATTCCGACGCCCCCGTTGACCCGAATCGGCGAACTCCGCGTCCCGCGGCGCACCCCGGCCTCCGTTCCAAGGCTGTCCAATATCCCTGAACTGTGTCCTTGAAATCCTGAACGGCGGCTGCGTACTTTCATTACGTTAATTCTACAAAGTCGTTCTATGAATGCGTTGCGTACTTTGATTGCGGTGGTCGTTTTGGGGTGGATGGGCACCGGATGTTCAACGGCGCACCGAGCTGAATTGCCGGCTTCGCCTGGAACGGCTCTGGCTTCGACTCCTCGGCTTGGTCTGTCGGCGCTCGAGCCGGGTTGGACCCTCGCCCTTCCAGGCGACAACCTGTAGAAGCTGTAGAACCTGTTGGACAGGAGCCGCAAACCTATCGGGATCCTCCTCCGCAAGGGCGCACGAGCGCCCGTGCTCCCGACGTGGGAGGGACTGGAAGTCTGGGAGAGTTAACTTTGTCCCAACGCTCATCCGGCTCCGACGTTGAAGGTCCGGGTTTTTCGAAGCCACAAGGCTGGGGCGGATAGTGCTAGGAGTCCTTGAAGGCATGGTTGACGGGGAAGGTGTTCAGCGGGGAGGAAGAGACGTTTGTTAGGAGAGTGCCGAAGCCCGGTACTAGCCGCCTGCCGATCGTCCGGTTTCTCATTGATAGGATCCTCTTCCTAGTATCGGCGGCTTGGGACAGTCCTGAACCCTGAGGGAACTGCATTTGCAGTGCGGCACGCTGCATTCGCGTGATCTGGCGTGACCGCGCCCGGCCGCGGTCCTCACACCAATCCTCCCAATTCATTAATATCAGGTACGTTGCCCACGCCCGTTGTGGCCTGGCATGGCGGGTGCTCTCGTGCAGGGTGAACGGGTTTCCGGCCCAGCAAGCAACGGTCTGGCAAGAGATCGGTTCCGCGATCCTCGGACGCGCAATCACAATGCCAGAACCAAGTCGTACCATGGCTTCACCCACCTATGTCCCGTACCTGCCGCATGACCCCGCGGCGCGCATTGCCTCCCGCTTCGAGGCCTCGTTCCAGGCGCGCCTGGAGCGCGACGAGATGGAGACCTACCCTGCGCTCCTTGAGGCTTGGGAGGAGGCGCTTCAGTACCATCGGACCATTGAACTCCACCCCTTCGAGGTTCCCCAGAGCGCCCGGGTACGGGACACGATCTGCCGTCTTTATTCGTTGCTTCCGGATCGAAAGGCTGCGTGCCGGCATGCGGCCCGAATGGCAGCGGCTTTCTCCTATCCCGCTTCGGGGCGATCCCACGCCGCAACCCGGGCGTTCTCCCACCTCGCCCTCCTTTGCCACGCCGCTGTCAGGGAACCAGGGCGATGCGAGGAACGGTTCAGCGAGGTGAATCCAAAGGTCCATTCCACCGAAGTACGGAGGAGCCAGGGATCCTTCAATCTGGCCGAGTTATCGCGGTTACTCAATTTCCTCTCGACTTGGCCTCCGTCGCCCCGAGGCCCGAATCCTCCCCGACCATGATTGGAACCCTCCCGTCATGAGGCGCGCAAAGACGGCGAGCTAGCGCAGGTAATCGAGGAGGGACTTGTCGAGAATCGAGCCGCCGCTCTGCAGGGCGGCCGGGTAGGTTGTCTGGATGTCGCTCAATCGGACGAGCGCATCGGCCAGATCCGAGTCCGCCTCCGAATCCGCATTACGATCCTCACCTCGCGTCGAACGTGAACAAAACCTACCCATGATCCGAAGCCGCCCTGGAGGGTTCCGCTCCGTCAAAACCTGTTGAACTCTTGCCCCAACCCAATCCCCGGCGCCGACGAAGCAGCGCCCTCCATCGCACGGTTCATGGACCCAGAGCCCCTCCGAGTCTAGGCAAACGTCGATACCAGTGATCAGAAGCCGCCCCGGACGGCGAACCCGCCATTCGTGGAACCGCTGTTGGCCGGCTGG
>JBBQIU010000067.1:0-9086 GCA_038325245.1 Verrucomicrobiota bacterium | reverse complement strand
GATACAGAAATTCATCGCCGCTCTGCTTCACCGCCACCACCGGAACCCGGTCGCAAACCGCTGCAATGGTTTCCACTCCCAGTCGGTTCCCCGTCCGCTCCGGAAAATTATAGAGCATCAATGGCAGCCCCGACGCCTCCGCACCCCGCACCAGGAAGTCCGCAACATCCGATGGCGGCGATGCATAAAACCATGGGGGCAACAGCGAGATCGCCACCGCTCCTACCTCCCGCGCAAATCGCCCCAGCTCAGCCACTCGCCTCGGGCTGACGTCACTGCAATTCGCAAAGACCGGCCAGCCCTCCGCCGCCTCCACAGCGACCCGCAATCCCTCATTCCGCGCGGTCACATCCAGATGAACGAACTCCCCGGTGCTCCCCAGCGCCAGAACGCCATCACACCCGCACTGCTTGAGAAATCGCACCTGATCCGCGAGTTGCGCCACCGCCAAGGCGCCGGACACATCGGTCGGAGTCCACAACGCCGGAAACACACCCTGCCAACGTGATTGCATGAAAATGGATAATCGCTCGCTTCCGAACCGAACCACCGAACCGAACCCAACCGAACCCAACCGAACCCAACCCCACCGGCGGTAACCGGAATCCAACGCCTTCGCAGGACGACATCCGCCCTGGGGCTCATGGACCCTTACGGGATCGCGGCGCCCGCCCTACCCCGTACCCCAAGTACCGCCCCTCGCTTACGCCGCCCCTCGGTTACGCCGCCCCTCGGTTACGCCGCCGCGCGCGGCGCCTTCGCTGTGCGAATGAGATGCACCATCTCATCCATCAGCGACAACCGTTGCCGCTTGAACATTTCCACCGTCTCGTCGCACTTCGGCTCGATATTCTCGTCCGCCAACCGGATCTGATGATCCACGTCGCGGTACTTCGCCATCAACGCCTGAAACCGCGCGTCCGTGGCCGTGAGCCGATTGATGTCCTCCCGATACTCCGGGATTTCGTCGGCAAGATGGTGGAAAAGGTTGTGCATGAGCCTGGAGAGGTTGCTGCGAATTGATATGCCGTCAACGCCCCGGGTGACCAGCCAAACATTGCCCGTAGCTGCCCTTATCTTGCCTTTTGCCTTCCGCCAGCCCTCGTTTCAAATCTTCCGGTCCCGCGGATTGACTTGGTTCAAATCACGCCGATACCGTGAACGGCCTTCTTAACGTTCCTTTTCGCCCCATGCTGGAAGCCATCGAGAAGCTCCTCGTCCTCCAGGATCGTGACCGTCGCCTCATCCGCCTCCGTGCCGAGGTCGCCGACATCGATCCCCAACGCCGACTCGTCCAAACCCATCGCACACGGACCGAACAAAATTTCGAAAAGGCCAAGCACACCGCCCACCACCTGGAAAGCGAACGCAAGAAACTCGAACTCGAGGTCGAGGCCAAAAAAGAGCTGATCAGCAAGTACTCCGCCCAGCAGTGGCTCACCCGCAAAAACGAGGAATACAAGGCCCTCTCCCACGAAATCGAGACCTGCAAGGAAGCCATCGCCGATTTCGATGATCAACAGCTCGTCCTGATGGAGAAAATCGAAACCGCCGATCGCGAGGCCGTTGCCGCTACCGAGGCCCTTCGCAGGGCCAAGGCCGACTGCGAGCTGCAGCTCCGTCAAATGGACGAGACCGAAGCCCGGCTTCTCAAACAACTCGCCGAAGCCGAAGTCCTGCGGGCCAACTCCGCCGCCGAAATCGAACCCACCCTCCTCGTCCGTTACGAACGGATCCTCAAAAGCAAGGGCGACAAGGTCATCGTCGACGTCGAACGTGGCGTCTGCGGTGGTTGCCACATGAAGATCTCCCGCCAGGACGTCATCAACTGCCAGGGCAACCGTGACATCGTCCAATGCCCCAATTGCGCCCGCATTCTCTACTACCTCCCCGGCATGGATGTCACCCCCGCAGAGTGAGGTTCCGCCCTATCCATCCAGCAACGCCAACTGCACTCCCCCGGGCCGACGGAAGGCAGCCACGGAAAGCTCCGGTCCGTCCTCCGCCAATCCGACCCGGCGTCGGGCCGCATGAAATAACTGCGCCGTATGTTCCGCCTGAAATCCCGTCCCCGTCATCCGGCTCGTGAACGATGGATCGTTCATCCGCCCACCTCTCATCGACTGAAGCTGGTGTAGCACCTTGTCCCGACGGTCCGGGAAGTGCCTTCCCAACCAGTCCCCGAAGATCTCCTTCACACCGTGCGGCAGCCGCAGCATGACGTAGGCCGCCCACGTCGCCCCCGCCGCCTTCACCGCCGCCAGGATTGACGGGATCTCGTGGTCGTTCACCGCCGGAATCACCGGGGCCACCATCACCCCCACAGGCACCCCCGCATCCGCCAACACCCGGATCGCCTCCAGCCGCGCAGCAATCGGGGACGTTCGCGGCTCCAGCACCCGCCGCAGTTCCGGCTGCAACGTCGTCACCGAAACCGCCACCGACGCCGCCCCGTGCCGCGCCAGTTCCGCCAGCAGGTCCACGTCCCGCAAGACCAGGGCGTTCTTTGTGACGATCCCCACCGGATTCCGGAATTCGACCAGCACCTCCAGACATCGGCGCGTCAACCCCAGCCGACGTTCGATCGGCTGATACGCGTCCGTGACACCGCTCAATGCGAGCCATTGTGGCTTCCAGGACGACGACGCCAATTCCGCCCGCAACAGCTCCGGCGCTCGTTCCTTCACCAGGATCCGCGATTCGAAGTCCAGCCCCGCCGAAAGCCCCAGGTATTCATGGGTCGGCCGCGCATAACAGTAAGCGCAGCCATGCTCGCAACCCCGATAAGGATTCAGACTCGCCCGGAATGGAATGTCCGGACTGTCGTTTCGGCTGATGACACTGACGGAGTGATCCCGCAGGTATTGTGTCGACCGCGGCCGCGCGTCCTCGGGGTCGAGATCGGAATCCGGATCCGGCTCGTATGCCAGCACCTCGAATCGATTGGTCGGCTGTCGCTCCGTGCCGCGCGTCGACCGCGCCGCCTCGCCGTCCGGCGTCGTGAGGGTTCTGTCCATCCGGCGTCATGCTCCCACTCGTGATGGGACATCCGCGGTCCCACCCGCCCCCGCCGTCCAGACGCGTGTCGCCCATCCAATCGCCGCCCCGTAACCCAGCCCGTGGCACACGCCCCACATCACCATTCCGACCGGTCCCCCGAGGGCCGTGTTGAGATAGTCGCCCGCGAAATACCCCAGGCCATGCCCCACCACCAGCACCGCGGTCGTCGAGACCCATGTCGGCCATCGGCGGAAGGCCGCACACATCACCGCCGCAAACAACGCCGGCCCCAGAATCGACGCCAGGACCTCGCCGGGCTTGTTCCGGAGCGGAAAATACGCCGTCACCCACCCCACGGAATACGCCAGAAACCCCGCCACGAACGCGACACCGTAACGCCGCCTCGTCGGCGCGGCGACCAGCAACCGCCCCAGCAGCCAGGGCGCACCCAATAAGTAAAGGGCCGCCCAGAAACTGTAGGCTCCCGCCTCCGTCAGGTTCCGATAAAGCCACTTGCCGGCGAATGCCACGGTCCCGTACACGACGATGCTGACCGCCCCGAAGCCTAACGCACCCAATAGCGCCGCGTTCAACCCCTCCTGCACAGAGGTCCCGCTGGTCCTGGCCGGTTCCGACGATTCCAATTCATGGTTCACGGACTTCGGATCTTGGGAGGCGCCACCGTGAATGCAACCGTCCGCCACCGCTTCCGTGCTCTTTGTGTCTCCGTCGCAAATCCGACTCCCCCGTCCCCCAGCCGCAACCTCGACGCTACGCGAAGAACGGATTCGCCGACTTCTGCTCCTCCACCGTCGTCAGCGGACCGTGTCCGGGACAAATCAACGTCGGACCGGGCAGTGTGAGGATCTGGTCCCGCACCGCCTGCCGTGTCGGCCCACCCTTGCCCGGAGCGCCGCCGATCGATCCCGCAAAGATCGCGTCCCCGACCACCGCCACCCCCGGGGCGTCCTCGGGAAAGCCACCCACGATGTAGGTCACGCCGTCCTCGGCGTGACCGCGCGTCTCGCGGTTGGAGATGCGAAGACTTCCAAGTTGGATGAAATCGTGCGCGCGGATCCGATGCTGCGGTGGCGCCGACTTCGCATTCGTGTGGAGGCGAGCCTTCGCAAATCGCTCCCGGATCGGTTCCAGCGCCGCCACGTGATCCCCGTGCGAATGGGTGAGGAAAAGGTGCTGCAAGGTCAGGCCTTCGGATTCGATCAACGCGAAAATCGGTGCCGCGTCGAAGCCGGTGTCGAACACCGCCGCCTCCCGCGTCGCTTCATCCCAGACCAGGTACGCGTTCACCGTCATTCCATCGCCTTCGGTCGTGATCACCCGCAACTCGCGCCAGACCGACAGTTCCAGGGGCTTCGGCGTCCAGCCTTCCGCCAACCGGCGTAGCTTGGATCCCGACAGATCCAGGCGCCGGCCCAGTCCCTCCCAGTCGATCCCGGCAGGGATCACCCCGGATTGTTCGAAGGCGGTCAGCGCTTCCAGCGAAAGAGCCCCTGCGGCCGCGGAGTCGGCGGCGGCGATGTCATGCATCAATCGGGCCTTGCGGACGACATCGCCCGCGTGGTCTTCGAGTGTCATGCGCGAAACGCTACCGGGAGTTCCGCCCGGGGTCTACTCTTGCGCACCGCTGGCGAGTGACGACTGGCCACTCCTACCAATCCGCTCGAAGGGTCACGATCCCGCTGCCCGACACGGTGATGGCGGAACCTATCGCCATGGGTGAGCCGAATCGCCCACAACCCCGACGGGGCTGATGCATGGAACCTTTCGCAACCAAAACTCTCTCCGGCGGCCCAACCATGGCTTGACACGTAAAGTCGGCCGGGGAGCCATTGGCGAATGGTTCGTTCCACTCCGCGGCTCGCCTTGGTTGCCTTGCTCGCCCTGCCCGCCGCCAGCGATGCCGCCATCACCTTCAATTTCACGTTCCAGGACGTGATCAATAATTCGAACTTTGGCTTCGACGATCCCACCCACGGCGCCACCCGCCGGACGACGGTCGAATCCGTCGGCACCTACCTCAACTCCGTCTTCAACGGCGATGGCGCGGTCGACGTCCATTGGCAGGCTTCGTTGAACAACCTGGGCTTGACCACCTTGGGTCGAATGTCCGCGTTCTACCCCTCGGCGGGCTCCCCCGTTGGCTACTACGCCCCCGCGATGGCCGTTCACGCCTTCGAAGGAATTGACATCACTGGCCCATCTCCCGATGCCCTCGGGGTCATCAATTTCGGTTACAACTGGAACTCTGACCTCAGCGCCCCGGCTCTGGTGGAATACGATCTTTTCACGATTGTCCTGCACGAAACCATGCATGGGCTCGGCTTCGGCTCACTGATCACCTCCACGGGCGGGTACATCACCGGCTTCGAAGGCGTGCGAAGTGGCTTCGACAAATACCTCGCTGGCCCCGGTGGCTCCCTGCTGGACGATACCGGTGCCTTCATCGGCAACGTGGCGGACCTCACCAGCGAGGCCATCGTCTTCAATGGTCCGATCGCCACCGCCGCCAACGCAGGGCAGCCCGTGCCCATTTACTCACCAGCGCCGTTCGAGTCCGGCTCCAGCCTCAGCCATATCGGCTACAGCCTCGACGTCGTCTTGAACTCCGGCTTCTCACTCGGCGAGGCGAAGCGCACCCTCCATCCCATCGAACTCGCCATGTTCCAGGACATGGCCAATGCCACGGTGCCGGAACCCCGCGACGCCGCCATCGCCCTCGGTGCAGGCCTCGTCCTCTTCGCCGCCGTCCGACGGCACCAGCGCCGTTCGTCCGCATGCCCCCACTCCGCCACCTGATCGGCGTCGATATTGGCGGCACCAAGATCGCCATCGCCGCCGTCCATTCCTCCGGCCACATCCTCGCCCGCACCGCCTTACCGACCGAGGCGGAAAGGGGTTTCGAGCGGGCCATCCAACGCCTCATCGCGGCCATCGAAGACGTCGATTCCCAGGCTTCACTCGCGCCGTCGTTCCCAGAGTTCAAGGACTCTTCCCGACCCGGCGTACGTCCGGTCCGCGCAGGCATAGGCATCGGATGCGCCGGTCCCGTGGATCCCGCGCTCGGTCTCATCAACAACCCCTTCACCCTTACCGGATGGGATCGCTGCGACATCGTCCAGCCTCTCGCGAAACACTTCGCTGTCCCGGTGCGCCTCGAGAATGACGCCGACGCCGCGGTCCTGGGTGAGTGCTGGGTCGGCGCGGGCCGGAACACCTACCCAGTCGTGATGCTGACGTTCGGAACGGGCGTCGGAGGAGGTGCCATGTTCCAATCCGGAATCCATCGCGGCGCAGGCGGCGCGCATCCGGAACTCGGGCATGTGCCCGTCGACCCCCGGGGCCCCGAGTGCTACTGCGGCATCGCCGGATGTCTTGAGTCCATCGCCTCCGGCACGGCCATCGGGGACGCAGGGAAAGCCTTCGGTCTAAGGGACTCCCGGGAAGTCTTCGCCGCCGCCAATGCGGGAAGCCCGGACGCGGCCGCCGTGGTCCGGCGCGCGGTGGAGGCGGCCTCCACCGCGGCGTGGACCCTCTGCCACACGCTTCTCCCCAGACGGCTCATTCTGGGAGGCGGCTTAATGAATTCGGAATTTGAAAACTTCGCGGGCCCCATGCGCGAACGCATCGCCCGCGCCACCCAGTTCAACCCGTTGGACGTCGAAATCGTTCCCGCCCTCCTCGGGAATGATGCTGGGATCGTCGGCGCCGCGTCCCTCATTCACCGGCCGGAGCAGGAGGCGCGGTTAAAATCCGCACGCACGGCCTAGGAACCCTGAAATTTGGACACGCAGTGGGGCCATGAACCGGAACGCCTGAAAGGCGGACCCAAACCCAGCCCCGGGCAACGCCCTGGGAACGGTGCGCCCATTGTGGGGTACGCCCTGAAGGGGCGATCCAATCCGGCGGAGGGGGACGATCCGCGAAGGCGCGTTCGGGAATTGGGGTTGCCCCTTCGGGGCGCGGATTGGATTGGGGGCGGATCCCCGGGCGTTGCCCTCGGCTGGGTTTGGACGAGACCTTCGGCCTCAACGGCAGGCATGCCACCTGCCGTTACGAACGCGGTTCATGGGTAGAGGTAGGTACAGAAAATGGCGACCCCACGGGGATTCGAACCCCGGTTACTGCCGTGAAAGGGCGGTGTCCTAGGCCTCTAGACGATGGGGTCGTCCTGAGACCGGAGAAATTACCGAAGACCGCACCGGGATGGCCAGCCTTTCCTTGGCATGAACCAAAAATCTTCGATCACTGCCGCGGAAGCACTTGGACGCGAAGCCCCGTCGCGTGCGTCCGGTCCCGATAAACCCGGTGGGTCGCCTTTTGAAAATCCTCCGGGCGCGCCCGGAAGATGTCGCAGAAAATCTGCGGGTTCCGGTCCGAGAGGGGAAACCACGTGCTCTGAATCTGAATCATGATCCGATGCCCCGCCCGGAACGTGTGGCACACATCCGGCAACGTGAACTCCACCTGCGTCACCTTGCCGGGCACGAAAGGCTCCGGCCGGTCCAAGCCGTTCCGGTACTTCCCCCGAAAGGGTTCTCCACGAACCAATTGCTGGTAGGTTCCCATCCAGACGTCGCCGGGGTTGGGATCGGGGTTGGGATGATCGCCCGTGTAGACGTCGATCAGCTTCACGACCCAGTCCGCGTCCGTCCCTGTGGTGGAGACGTGCAGCGTCGCCGTCAGCGGTCCCACGACCGTGACATCCTCCGCCAGCGGTTCGGTCTCGTAGACGAGCACGTCTGGGCGCCGCGACGCAAACCGCTGGTCCTCGACCATGTAGGTCGCGGGCATGCCCGTCGTGATCCGTGAGGTCGAGGGCACGGGACGCAGGGGGTCGCTGACGTATTCGTCGAAGGCTTCCCCGAAATCGACGGGCGGTTCGAAGGCGAGCCCTCCCTCGCCATGCAGGTACAGCGTGCGGGACACGGCGTTCGTCGGCGGCCATGCGGCCTCGCGGCGCCAGCGGTGGGTGCCGGTCTCGAAGACGTAGGCTTCCGCGAGCTCAATCCCGACGTTGCCCTTCAGAAACCGACGGAAGAATGGCGCTTCGATCTCGTTCCGGAAATGATCCGACGTCTTCGACCTGAACTCGATCGGGCCGAGTCTCTCGCCGTCGCCGCCGTGCCACTGGCCGTGGGACCACGGGCCCATGACGAGGCCGTTGTAAATGTCCGGATTCTGCCTCTCCGTCGCCCGATACGTCTTGAGCGTTCCCGAAAGATCCTCGGCGTCGAACCAGCCTCCCACCGTCAGGACGGCGGCGCGCACGTACTTCAGGTGTGGAGTCACATCGCGGGCTCGGGACCAGGCCGCATTGGTCGAGTGGTGGATGATGTCATTCCAGAGCGCCGCCTTTCCCTTGAAGTACCGCGTGTCGAGGTTCGCCAGCGGCCCCTGGTCGAGAAAGAACCGGTATCCGTCGGGCGTCTTGAAATCGAAAGGGCGCGGCGACTGGCGCGTGGGATCCTCGAGTTCCTGGCTGAAGGACTGGATGAAACTGAAATTGTGAGCAAGCCAGAAGCATCCGTTGTGCAGCGCGTCGTCGCCGTCGAAAAGGTCCGCGACCGGCGCCTGCGGGGAGACCGCCTTGAGCGCGGGATGAGACTCGATCATTCCTGCCGCGGCAAAAAAACCGAGGTACGAGATCCCCTGGAGCCCGACATTGCCGTTGTGGCCCGGCACATTTCGAACGAGCCAGTCGACCGTGTCCCACGTATCGGTCGCCTCGTCCGTCTCCCGGGGTCCGAGCGGGCGCGCCCGGATCGGCCGCACGTCCTCGAAGTCGCCCTCGCTCGCGTACCGGCCGCGGACGTCCTGGACGGCGAGGATAAAACCTTCGTTGAGATAGGTGTCGGGGACCCCGGGGTTCTGCGCGGCGTCGATCGTGTACGGCTTCTGTCCGTAGGGGGTGCGTTGAAGGAGGATGGGATGGTTGGTCGAGAGAGTGCGCGGCAGGTAGTCGGTTGTGTAAAGGCGTACGCCGTCGCGCATCGGGATGCGGTGCTCATAATGGGTGTTGTGTCGGGTGAAATCCGGACTCGAATCCGCGGCGCAGGCTGCGAATT